>JBHHXG010000078.1:0-6788 GCA_046756985.1 Mariprofundaceae bacterium
GGTTAGTTATCTGTACCCGTCAGCAACCTGTTCTTACAGTGCGCGCAGGGCACGATCTTGGCCGTACACTCGAAACGCCAGGGACAGGCGTGCCTGATGCATCCGTCACAGTATTCGGTATCATAACATGGAGCATGACCCTCGCGTATCTGAACGGCGCGGATCAAACGCACTCGATCCAAAGTTTCGTATTGCTCGACGCCGAGTGTCATCGCTTTTTTACGAAGCTGAAGCAACGTCATCGTCCAAACCTCCTTCCCAGGAGGGCAAATCCCTTCTGCTTGTTTAAATTATAGCAAACATAATGAACGTCTGTGTCAATAAAACTGGATGAATCCAACCCGTTAGTGTGACCTTAGCTTTGCAGCTGCTTGCCGGGCATTCTCTGCATCCAGAATGGCTCTGATGACAGCGACGCCATAAGCTGAGATTTCACTTCGGTTCTCTAGCGTAATCCCCCCCAGTGCGACAATCGGCAACGGGGCAGCTGCAGCCAGCTCTTTGAAACGCTCCACACCAAGATGTACCGCGCCGGGATGACTTCGGGTCGGAAACACAGGCGAGAGCAGGGCGAAGTCCGCACCAGCATCGTACGCCTCCTGCAGTTCCTCTGCATGATGACATGAAGCCGAAAGGGCAAACGCATCACCTGCCAGCCACTGACGCATGACGGGCAACTCAGCGATATCTATGGCGCCCACATGCACGCCATCGGCCTGTACTGCTTTGGCGACATCGGCCTGTGTGTGCACGATCAGTCTGGCGCCCGCCTGGCATGTCAGCTCGCGTAACCGTGATGCGAAAGCCAGCAAGCGAGCCGAATCCATGGCCTTTTCGCGTACCAGAACCGTATCCACGCCACCTTCCAGCGCCGCTTCCACTGTTGCGAAGAAAGGCTCGCGCTCCATGCGCGCGCTGTCGGTAATCAGAATGAGTTGCGGGATACGATGAGACAATCAGAAGCGCTGGATAACCCACACCGGCGGTGAAATCGGCTTGTAATTACCCGGCAGCCGTCGCTCGAATGTGCCATCACCATCACTGTCATAAAGATAATAGGCCGGCAACGCGCCTTGCGGCTGCACCTTTATCATATAGACCCGTCCATGCACGGAATGCTCGGTTACTGTCGTTCCGTCCTTGCGCTGGTAGGAGCGAACATCCACGCTTTCTTCATCAGGAGAACCAAACTCCTGCTGTAAATTCGTTTCCGACTTGGGCGCCGTCACGGTTTCCCTTGCTGCGGGTGTGTCCTGTACACGGGTCGGCGGCGGCAGAATCTTGGCATCCGCCAAAACCTGCTCAGGATTTGCAAACATCACAAACAACAGTGTAATAAAACCGAAAACTGGCAGAACAATATATTTCATGCTTTGATTATAGACATCGGGACACATATTTACACCCTCTATACAGAGTCAGAGAGACACCAGGCATGACAACTTACTTTTCCACTGACAATCTTGGTGCAACTTTGGTCGACGCATTCGCAGCGTCATTACAAGGCCCCCGCGTTCTTTGCCAATATGCCGGCCATGCTGCTCTTGATGCTGCTGATGACCTGGCATCATTCTGGACCCTGTTCCTGGAATGGCGCGGCTTAACAGATTTTGCCAAGATCAGTAGTGGCAGCGCCCTTTTAATGCTAATCGTTCTGCTGGTCATTCTGATCATCTCTGGCGTTATCCTTGCCGTATTGCTGGGTATGGCTGCGGCACAATACGGTATGACTTTCTAGGCCTCTTAGGAAAGCTATGGCGATTTTCCCTGCCGCCGGAGCAATACCAGACATGATCCGCCACCGGTTCCGGGCTTCGGAATGACAGCCAGCACATGGCCCGCATATGGGCCTTCGCGCAGCCAGTGATATACCGCCTCTTTCAATACCGGGCTGCCCTGAGAATGCAGGCCGCGCCCATGCACAAAACAAAGCGCCCGTTCGCCTTGCGACAATGCTTCGGCCATACAGCTCTCCATTGCCTGCAGGGCTTCTTCCCTGCTCATACCGTGCATATCAAGCGTACTTCCTGCCGGAGGACGGCCTGCAGCCAGCTGTTTCAGACGTTCATGGGATATGCCATCCGTCTTTAACACCCATGGCTCATCCGTTTGTAAAAGTGCGGCGGAGCCTGACACACGGGCATGATGCACTGTGTTTTCTGCGCGGCGCACGCCTTTTTGGGAAGCCCCGCGGCTTTGCCTTGCAGGCATAACCTTGTTCGTCTGCGCTAGCGGCTTGACTTTGCTCATGGCTTTACCGAACAGGTCGTCATCACTCACGCGACCGTTCCTTCCGCCTTCTCCGGACGCGCCAGTAACGCATGCACGGCATCCATCGGTGTCTGTTTGCCCTGCAGCACTGCATGCACTGCCGACATGATCGGAATTTCGATACCATATTTCTCAGCCAGCCGTATAGCTGCATCGGCCGTGCGGATGCCTTCGACCACCTGACCGATATGTTCTCTGGCGGCCTGCGCATCCATGCCCTGTGCAAGTGCAATGCCCATGCGGCGGTTGCGCGACAATTCGCCGGTACAGGTCAGCACCAGATCCCCCAGCCCGGAAAGACCGTTCAGCGTTTCCTGCCTACCGCCACAGACCACGGCCAGCCTCGACATTTCAGCAATGCCGCGTGTAATCAGTGCTGCGGCGGCATTATGGCCAAGTTGTAGACCACTGGCGATACCGGCAGCAATGGCGATTACATTTTTTAACGCGCCTCCCAATGCCACTCCAGCCACATCGGTGCTGGTATAGACGCGAAAATTACTATCCTCAAATAGTGCCGCCGCCTCTTCTGCTGTATGAATATCATGCGCTGCCATCGTAATGGCTGTCGGCCGCCCTCTCGCCACCTCTGGAGCAAACGATGGGCCCGAAAGGATCGCGATGCGGGCAGGATCGATATATTCTGCGAGGATCTGATCGGTACGCCGCAATGTCTCCGGATGCAGTCCCTTGCAGGCGGCAATAGCAGGGCCTTCCACGCAGTCCGCCACCTCGGGCAAATAATCCTCAACGGCTTCGCATGGTAGAGCCACCACTGCGGCAACCGCACCCTTTAAGGCGGCTTCATGCTCATGCATGACATGCAGGCTCTTCGGAAAACGGATATCCGGAAGATAATGGCGATTCTCACGCGCCTGCTCCATGGCCTGCGCCCTGGCTTTATCACGTGCCAGCAGACGCACCTTCCGTCCACTGCGTGCCAGCACCATGGCAAGCGCCGTTCCCCACGAACCCGCGCCAAGTACGCAAATTGGTTGACGCCTCATGCTTCCCTCCTCCAGCGGACCCTTGCCGGCAGCAAAACCAGCAATATACATGCAAGCAGCGGCGTATCCCCCCATTGCTGATATGGTGTGATACGCGTCGATGTCCGATATGTACCGCTTATCACGGCCTGCGTCCACCATGGTGCGGTAGCGATCACTGCTCCATCTGGCGCAATGATTGCAGACACGCCGGTATTGGCAGCACGTAATACATAACGTCCCGATTCGACCGCCCGCATGCGCATGGCCTGTAAATGCTGCCATGCTGCGGGGCTCTTTCCATACCAGGCATCGTTGGTCACGTTGACCAGCACCTGCGCGCCTTGCCTGACACGTTGCCGCGTCTCCTCCGGGAAAATAGACTCATAACAGATCAATGCACCGAATTTCTGCTCATGCCAATTCAGCACGCCGCCGTTTTCAGCCGGCCTCCAGTCGGCAATCTCCGGCACCAGTGTATGCAGAAAAGGAATCCAGGCCGGCACATATTCCCCAAACGGTACGAGATGACGCTTGCCGACGAACTGGCGCTCACTGCCTGCCGGGCCTGCAAGGAACAGCCCGTTTTGTCCGCTATGCCCGTCTTCGAGCAGTTTCAGGCCGCCAAACAGCAAAGGCACGCCCCAGCGCTGCAGCTGCTGCTGCAGCCAGTGCTCCCATCCTGGTGCGCGCGACAGAAAAAACGGTACGGCAGCTTCCGGCCAGACAATAAGATCGGCCTCTGCGGTATCTGACAATGATGCATAACGCCGCATGGTCTCACCCAGAAATCCCGCATCCCATTTCTCGTCCTGCGGAATATTGGCCTGCACGAGCGCCGCGCGCTTGATTTCTCCGTCAGCAGTAAATGGCCCAGGCGCTACAAAAACCAGCAGGCACGTAGCAAGCAACCCGCCGACACCCCAATACCGCAACGATGGCGTCAGCAATGCCAACAGGCTGGCCGCTGCCAAGGCCGGCAATAATGTCAGCCCGTACACGCCCACCCATGCCGCCCATCCAATGGCCGGAGTCTCCAGCAGCAGATTACCCAGCGCCGTCCATGGCAGGCCTGTAAAGATATGCCCGCGCAGCCATTCGATACCAACGCCGATGGCCGGAAAAACCAGCAACAGCCAGCCGCTTCTGCCTGCCAGGCGCATACTCAGCCATGCCCACAGAGCGGGGAAAAGCGCCAATACTGCGCCCACAAGTCCGACACAAAAGACAGCCAGCAGATAATGCAGATGCCCATACAGATGCAGGGTGTCGGCAAGCCACCACGCGCCAAAGCCAAACCAGCCAAAGCCAAAGGCAAAACCGATGAAAAGAGCATATCCCTGTCGGAACAGTCCTATCCAGCCAGCCATAGCGAGCCAGGCAAGCCAGACATAGTCGTAAGGCGAAAAGGCATAAGGCATTAGTACACCGAGCAGCAACGCGGCCATACCCCTTGCCCATGGTAAAGGGCCAGGCCCTGCTGCAAACATCAGGCGCCTGCGGAGCATCAGATTGTCATGTTCCGTTTGCAGTTGGCAAGATAAGCACTTTCAGAACACGGCGTGGATCCGCCTGCATAACTTCCATATCCAGCCCGGCAATCTGCATACGCTCACCCTTTAAAGGAATCCTGCCCAGTTCAGACGTAATCAGGCCAGCCACAGTGTCAAAATCGCCTTCCGGTAATTTGCAGCCTATCTCCTCAGCCAGCTCCTCGACATGCATACGTGCCTGTACCAAATAGCTGCCGTTCTCCAGACGTTCGCATTCGGCATCCTCCGCACCCGCGCCAGCCTCATCCATCGCGCCGACGATCTCCGTCAACAGATCAGACAACGTCACCAGCCCCGCGGTGCCTCCATATTCATCCAGCACAATGGCGATATGCGTAGCTTTCTGTTTCATTTCAGTCAACAAGCCCGATACTTGTTCGAGCTCGGAAACTTTCAGACAAGGTCGCATCATATCGGTTAGCAACCTGTCCTCGGCCTCCACACGGGCTGCAAACACATCCCAGACATAGACAACGCCCTGGATATGATCCAGATCACCCACCATCACGGGCAGCCGTGTAACACCGCTGTCCATAAATGCCTGTTCGGCTTCATGCATGGACATATCTGCAGCAACGGCATGAATCTCCGAGCGCGGTATCATCAGTTCCCGTACGCGCATGTCATGAAATTCGACTAACTGTTCCAGCATACGGCGGTGCTCGTCAGACTGCACTGCCTCGGCGCGGCCCAGCATACTCAAGAGTTCGGCCTCATCCCTGCCGGGGCGAAGGCGTTCGATCAGCATACTCCGCAGCCGCTCAAGAAAACGGTCAATCATGGCTTTCATCCTGCCTCCGATTCGGGGTAGGGATCGTGCAATCCCAGCGTATGCATCACCTGGCGCTCAAGAGTCTGCATCACGGCCGTATCTTCGTCTCCACCATGTGTAAAGCCAAGCAGGTGCAGCGTGCCATGCACAATCAGATGCAGGATATGCGGTACGGTGTCGCGGCCAAGACGGTCAGCCTCACGATATACAAACGGCGTGGAAAGTATAATGTCGCCAAGATATTCGTTCGGATCGAAGGCCGGGCCATCCTGCATCGGAAACGACAAGACATCCGTCTTACTGTCCTGCTCCCGCCACTGTCGATTCAGTTGCTGGACGATTGCATCATCAGAAAAGCGTACACACAGCGATGGTGAATCGCCCGCAACCCCTGCCATATGACAGGTAAGTGTCGCTGCGCTGGCAACGGCAACCTCATCTGGCAGCCCATGCATATCAACGCCATCATCAATGAGCACCTCAACCATCTTCCACACGTTCATAAGCGGATACAATGCGCTCCACCAGACGATGGCGTACCACGTCGCGTCCGGTCAGGCGGCAGATACCGACCTCGTTTACATCCTCCAGCACCTGCAGGGCATGCAATAACCCGCTGTGGTGATGCTGGGGCAGGTCAACCTGGGTCACATCACCAGTTACCACCATTTTTGAACCGAAGCCAAGCCGGGTCAAAAACATTTTCATCTGTTCCCTCGTCGTATTCTGCGCCTCATCCAGAATTACAAAGGCGTCATTGAGCGTGCGTCCGCGCATATAGGCCAACGGAGCAATTTCGATGCGTCCGGACTCCATCATGGCATTCATTTTTTCTATCCCCAACATGTCAGCCAGCGCATCGAATAACGGGCGCAAATACGGGTCGACTTTCTGTTGCATGTCGCCGGGCAAAAAACCCAAGCGTTCGCCAGCCTCGACAGCAGGTCGCGTCAGGATGATGCGTTCCACCTGCTGCGCCTGCAGCGTCACCACTGCTGCTGCCACAGCCAGGTAAGTCTTGCCGGTTCCTGCCGGGCCAACGGCCAGCGTCAGTACTTGCTGCTGGATAGTCTCCAGATAATGTTTCTGGTTGTTTGTTTTTCCCTGTACATGACGGCGGCCAGCGATCAGCGCCGCTCCCTGTCCAGCTGCTTGCGAAGCATCCGGGAGATCAGACGAGCTACCGTGTCCGTCATCGCGCAATAA
>JBHHXG010000079.1:0-6679 GCA_046756985.1 Mariprofundaceae bacterium
GCATGGGCATGGGCTTTCGGTGAAAAGCGCATGTGCGTGATAGGGTCGCCGGCAATCGAGTCAGCACCACATTGCAAGATGATGAACTCGGGCCGTGCTATTGCCAGATGGGCCTCCACCTCAGGCCAAACGCGTAGGAAATCCGTATCATCCGCACCCGGCTGCATCGGCAGGTTCAGCATCTGACCCTCTGCCGCACCCTTTCCCTTCTCATGCGCAAACCCTGTGCCCGGATATAGGTAATGCCCGTCCTCATGGATATCGACAATCCAGACCACCGGATCGTCCTCAAAGGCATAGAACACACCGTCACCATGGTGGGCATCAATATCAATATAGGCGATGCGCGAAAGATGATGCACCTGCTTCAGATGCTCGATGACGATGCCGCAGTCATTGAACACGCAGAAACCTGCCGCGCCATCGCGCCGGGCATGGTGCAGTCCGGCGATTGGCACGAATGCGCGCTGATACTCACCGCGCATCAAAGCATCCGCTGCCGCAATACCTGAGCCGGCCACAGTGGATGCCGCCTCGAACATGCCGACAAAGGCCGGCGTATCGCCCATGTCCAGATAGCCCTCGCCGGTTTTCGAGAGTTTCTTTACGAGCTCAATATATTCAGGCGTATGGAAGCGTCGGATGGCGGCCTCGTCCGTCATGCAGGGTTCAGCGATCGCGACCTGTGTGTCCAGTCCCTGCTTCTTGGCTTGATTCCAGAATGCATCCATCCGGTCCGGGCCGAAGGGATGGTCCTGTCCAAAGCCGTAGCACGCCAGTTTTTCACCGACATAGACCTGCACATCTGATTCAGACATATTCAGAGTCTAGCGGAGTATGTGATAGCTTGCGCTCCACGCTTACAGGGAGCCATGCATGATTGACCGAATCAGACGCCTGTGGAAAAACGCCGCTGAAAGTCCCAGCCAGTCCAGAGAACATGATGTTTCGCTGGCTATTGCGGCGTTGATGGTGGAGGTCATGCGCATGGACGACAAGCTCGCCAAGGCCGAGCACAGCCAGATCATGCTGGCGCTTGAGCAGCGCTTTGGCTTGTCCGAAGTGGAAATCCACGCGCTCATCGAACAGGCAAGACATGAAACAGCCAAAGCCAATGACCTGCATCGCTTCACATCACAGGTGGTCACCGGCTTTCCGACAGAAGAACGCATCAACATTATCAGCGAACTGTGGCGGGTGGCGATGGCGGACGGTCATGTGGATGCCTACGAAGAGCAACTGATCCGCCGCATGGCTGATCTTGTCGGCCTGCATCACCGGCAATTCATTGATGCCAAGATTGCCGCTCAGCGCCCTCCGGCCAGCTGAGCCTTCTTCTCATCGGCTGCTGTCAGATTGACGGCCAGCAATGCATGTTCTGAAGGCGTGACCGGCAGCGGTATTTTAACGCGATGGCCACTTCCCGGCGCAACATCCATGGGATGGCCGTAATAGGCATCGTTTATCGATGTAACGATGAAGTTGTGATTGCCATCCGGATTGATCAATTCAACTGAATCGCCAACAGCAAATCTGTTTTTTACCTCCACTTCCGCCATACCGTTTTCGGCATCATAGGCGGCAACCTCACCGACAAAACGCTGCACATCAAACCGGGAACTGCCGGTTTCGTAATTCTGCGTTCCCGACGCCCGCTTGCGGGTGTAGAAACCGTCCGTATAGCCCCGGTTGGCCAGCGCATCGAGCTGATGCATCAGGGATGTATCAAATGAGCGGCCTGCCACGGCATCATCAATCGCCTGACGGTACGCCTGGGTGGTCCGGGCCACATAATAATGCGACTTGGTGCGCCCCTCGATCTTCAGCGAATCAACACCAATCTTCACCAACCGTTCAACATGCTCGATAGCGCGCAGGTCTTTTGAATTCATAATGTAGGTGCCGTGCTCATCCTCGAACACTGGCATCTGATCATCCGGCCGGTTCGGCTCGGTCAATGTATACACCTTATCCGCCAGTGGATGCCGCCGGACCTCTCCGGTATCAGCAAATGTTTGGGAAAAGGGCTGCGCATTCAGGTCATCCAGCGCCTGAATCGGAATGACATCGCCGCTGATGTCCTCGGCGGCTTCATCCATGCCGTATTCCCAACGGCAGGCGTTGGTGCAGCTGCCCTGATTCGCATCCCGATGATTGAAATAGCCGGAGAGCAGGCAACGTCCGGAATAGGCGATGCACAGCGCGCCGTGCACAAACACCTCGATCTCCATATCCGGGCAGCGCTGACGGGTATCCTCGACTTCTTCGAGCGACAACTCACGCGACAGAATGACGCGGGATACCCCGACCGATTGCCAGAACTTGACCGCCTGCCAGTTCACTGTGTTGGCCTGAACGGACAGATGGATCGGCATGTCCGGCCAGCGCTCACGTACCATCGCAATCAGGCCCGGATCGGCCATGATCAGCGCATCCGGGCCCATGTCGATGACCGGCTGCATATGCTCAAGGTAATGTTTCAATTTATTATTATGCGGCAGCAGGTTGCTGGCGACAAAGAACTTGCGCCCCAGTGCATGTGCCTCGTCAATACCGGTCTTCAGATTCTCCAGCTGGAAATCATTGTTGCGCACACGCAAGGAATAGCGCGGCTGACCGGCATAGACCGCATCGGCGCCATAGGCGAAGGCATAGCGCATGTTCTTTATCGTGCCGGCCGGCGCAAGCAATTCAGGCTGCCGCATGTCCTGCCTCCTTGCCAGCCATGATTTCCTCAATATGCGCGATGCGCAGTGGTGCCGGCGGATGGGAATCATACACGGCTGAATATAAAGGGTCAGGGGTCAGCGTGCTGGCATTGTCCTCATACATTTTGACCAGTGCCGTGATCAGATCGGCAGGATCGGCATGGTCAGCAGCATACACATCGGCCTCAAACTCATGTCTGCGCGAAAACCAGCTTGAGAGGGGGGACAACCAGAATAAAAAATGTGGCAGTGCCAACGCAAATAAAACCAGCAGAGTATGATTCGATGACTGTGGCACACCCAGCGCCTGATAGAACCACAGCTGGTCCGACAGCCAGCCCAGCAGAGCAAAGCCAAGCAGTGACGTTGCGAACATAATCGCCATACGCTTTTTGATGTGATTGCGCTTGAAATGCCCCAGCTCATGGCACAGCACAGCCTCGGTCTCATCCATGTCCAACTGTTTGAGCAGGGTATCAAAAAACACAATGCGTTTGGCACGGCCAAAACCGGTGAAATAGGCATTGCCATGGCTGGAACGGCGCGAACCATCCATTACAAACAGACCCTTGCTTTCAAAACCGCAACGCACAAGCAATGCCTCGATACGGGATTTCACCTCGCCCTCTTCCATTGGTTCGAATTTGTTGAACAGCGGCGCAATCAATGTCGGATAGGCCCAGACCATAAATAGCGAAAACCCTATCCACACGGCCCATGCCCACAGCCACCAAGCATCCCCGGTCGAAGCCATCAGCCACAGAATCACGGCTGCCAGCGGCGTGCCGATAAGCAGCATCAGCGTCGCACCTTTCAGCATGTCTGTTACAAACAGCCTGGGTGTCATGCGATTGAAACCAAAGTGTTCCTCAACAACAAAAGTGCTATAGATCGAGAATGGCAGATCAAGTAACGCCCCGATCAATCCGAAGCTGATCAGAAAGCCCGTTCCGACGACCAGTGGAGGCCACTCCGGTCCGCGCCAGAGCTCATCCAGCAGTTGCAGCCCGCCACCCAACGTCCAGATCAGGAGTAGCATAACTCCATACAACCCTGCCCAACGCCCTACACACAGTTTTGCCTGCGTATAATCAGCCGCTTTCTGATGTGCTTCCAGCGAAATGCTCCCGGCGAACCGTTCCGGCACCCGGCTCCGATGCTTCAGCACATGCCGCTGCTGCCGCATATTCAGCCACCATACTGCTGCCATGTGCAATACGACCGCCGCCAGAAAACAGTAGGTAAATATCATATGTTGCTATGTAACAGCAGCCCCGGTGCAGAGTTACTGATGATAACTAACGGATTCTTCCCGCACAGCCTTGAAAAACTCAATCGCATGTTCCGGTGGCACATCCGGCGTGATGCCGTGGCCGAGATTAAACACATGGCCGTTACCGTGGCCGAAGCGGGACAGAATATCCTTGACCTCTTCACGAATGCGCACTGGCTTCGCATACAGCATCGTCGGGTCCATATTGCCCTGCAGCGCAACCTTGTCGCCAACACGGCGCTTGGCTTCGTCAATATCAATCGACCAGTCGAGGCCAACAACATCGCAGCCGGTATCGGCGATGGCTTCCAGCCAACCCATGCCGCCCTTGGTATAGAGAATCACAGGCACGCGTCGACCTTCGTTTTCACGCACCAGCTGCGATACGATTCTTTCCATATATTGCAATGAGAAGTCTTTGTAATCGCGGGTCGTCAGAATACCGCCCCAGGTATCAAATATCTGCACAGCCTGCACGCCATTGGCGATCTGTGCGTTCAGATAAGCAGCGACAGCATCAGCCAGCTTGCCAAGTAACAAATGCATCGTTTCCGGCTCATTAAACATCATGGCCTTGACTTTGGAGAAGTTCTTCGAGCCGCCGCCCTCCACCATATAAGTCGCCAGTGTCCATGGACTGCCTGAGAAGCCAATCAACGGCACACGGCCTGCAAGCCCTGCGCGAATCGTACTGACCGCATCCATGACATATTTCAACTCCATTTCTGGATCAGGAACAGGTAACCGTTCCACATCGGCGCGGCAGGTAATCGGATCGGGGAATTTCGGGCCCTCGCCTGTACCAAAGGTCAGCTCCATACCCATCGCTTCGGGGACAACGAGAATATCGGAAAACAAAATTGCCGCGTCAGCACCGAGAATATCAATCGGCTGCAGTGTGACTTCACATGCCAGCTCCGGTGTTTTACACAGATTTAGGAAACCGCCTGCTTTGGCGCGGGTCGCCCGATATTCCGGCAGATAGCGCCCGGCCTGGCGCATCATCCATACCGGCGTGCGCCCCACGTCCTGCCTGAGACAGGCCCGCAGAAACAAATCGTTTTTCAATTCTGTCATTTCAAATCCTTTTCCTTTAAAGCCTCAAAACAAGAACTCTAAATATACCGCAAGCGAAGACTCTTCTTCGAGAACAAGGCGCGGCAAGTTTGAGGAGCGGAGTGTATGAAGTCCATACATGAGCACCGCAACACTTGCCGCAACGCAGTCAATCGGAGAAAAGGATCGTTTGCTAGTCCCAGAAATAGCCTTCAGTCGGCGAAGAGGCCGACGCAAATGCCCGTTTCGGCATGCGCCCAGCCAGATAGGCGGAACGCCCGGAGCGCACAGCATCGCGCATAGCACGGGCCATCAGACATTCATCCTTCGCCTCGGCAATGGCCGTGTTAATCAGCACCGCATCGGCACCCAGTTCCATGGCCTTGGCTGCGTCCGAGGCTGTGCCAATACCGGCATCCACGACAATCGGTACGCTTGCCCGTTCCTTGATGACGCGGATATTGAACGGATTGGCCAGCCCGCGCCCGGAACCGATTGGATTACCCAAAGGCATCACAGCCACGCAACCGATATCCTCGAGTTGGCGGGCAACAATCGGATCGTCACTGGTATAGACCATGACCTGAAAACCTTCGCCCACCAGAGTCTCTGCCGCCTTGATGGTTTCGACGACATTGGGATACAGGGTCTGCTCATCCCCCAGCACTTCAAGCTTGACCAGATCCCAGCCACCGGCCTCACGGGCAAGTCGAAGCGTGCGTACTGCATCTTCGGCATTAAAGCAGCCGGCCGTGTTCGGCAGAATCACATATTCTTTCGGATCGATATAATCGAGCAGGTTTTCCTTGCCGGGATCGGTAATATTTACGCGGCGGATGGCAACGGTAATCATCTCCGCTTCGGCCGCTTCGGTCGCATCCCTTGTCGTTGCAAAATCCCTGTACTTTCCTGACCCAACAATCAATCGTGAACGAAATTCATATGTACCAACTTTCAGAATATCTTCAGTCATGGATTCCCCTTCAGCCTCCACCAATCATATGCACCAGTTCGATACGGTCGCCCGCTTTCAGCCGCGTTTCGGCATACTGGCTTTTCGGCACCACTTCAAGATTACGCTCGATGGCAATCATGCGGCTCTCCAGACCCAACTCCGCCACCAGCTCCGCCAGAGTTATCGGACGGACCGCGCGCTTTTCGCCATTCAATTCAATCGTAATCTGATCCGGCATCTGACCCCATATGCAGCTCAATCATAAATATGCTTTCCGGCAAAAATAGCCAAAAGGGGCTGGTTTCCATGTAAAAATGAATCATTTTTGGTCAATTTTGAATCATTATTGATTGACCCGGATTTTCCAGCCACGTAGCGTCAGCCGCATGCTAACAGCATCAGAGCCTGCACCCAACTCCCCGCGGAAAACACCGAAACCGGCCAACTGGCTGGGGGTTACCGACGGGCTGGCCAGCGCCCGGCAGGCCATCGAACAGGGCAAACTACCCTATGCCGAGCGTATTTTGCGCGAAGTGCTGGAATTTGCCCCGGCTGAAGCCGAGGCATGGCAATGGCTGGGCAAAGTATTGCAGGCGCGTGACCGCGCCGAAGAGGCAAAGGCATGCATGGACCGGGCTGCCAGCCTGCAGCATCGCGCCAGCCGCGAGGACAGCAAGCCTGTTGCAT
>JBHHXG010000080.1:0-6247 GCA_046756985.1 Mariprofundaceae bacterium
GTGCCGCAGGAAATCGCCTTTGATCCGTTTTTCACACCACGGGAGATTCTTGTGTTGACGCTGGGGCTTTACGGCAAGCCGGTGGATACGGCCTGGATTGATGAATTGATGTCCCATCTTGGTCTGAGTGAGCACGCCGGCAAGACTGCGCGCCAGCTCTCCGGCGGCATGCGCCGCCGTCTGCTGGTCGCCCAAGCCCTGGTACACCGACCGCCGTTGGCCATTCTCGACGAACCGACAGCCGGCGTGGATGTGGAGCTCCGTCACCGTCTGTGGACATTCATGCGCCGGCTCAACACCGAGGGCACAACCATTCTGCTGACGACACATTACCTTGATGAGGCGGAGGAATTATGTGACCGGGTTGCCATTCTTAACGAAGGCCACCTGTTGCATGCCTCCGGCATGAAGGAATTGCTGACGGATGTAGCGGCAAGCCATTTGTGGCTTCGCTATGGCCAGGCGGTAGCGCTGGATGCCGATGCACGCACCGCGCTGGACATGTTTGAGCCATGGCTTATGGATGCCGGGCATGTACTGTGCCTGCGCCTGAAAAGGCAGGCGGACCATGGCTCCACGTTTCACGATGCCTATATGGCGGCCGTGGCGCGTTTTGGCTCACCGCTCGATGCAGGTGTGGAGCAGGAGGATCTGGAAGATGTGTTTCTGCGCCTGACCCGGCACGGGGTGGATGATGGCTAAGATTACGGGTTGCAACCTGCGCGGTACCCGAACCCTGTTTATCAAGGAAACACGGCGCTTTCTGAAGGTGAAGACACAAACCATTCTGGCGCCGGTGGTAACCGCCATCCTGTATGTGATTATTTTCCGTTATGCCATGGGAGAACGCAAGGTGCCGGGGCTGGAGGTGGATTATTTTACCTTTCTGGTGCCGGGGCTGGTGATGATGGCCATGTTGCAGAATGCCTTTGCCAATACCTCCAGTTCACTGATCAGCGCCAAGATGCTGAATGTGCACATCTATCTTTTGATGGCGCCGCTTTCGGCACTGGAAAGCGTTATCGCCTTTGTTGCTGCTGCCGTGTTGCGGGCGCTGATTGTTGCCGCCGTGTTGCTGGCAACGATGGCGCCGTTTGTGCCGATTGCACCGGCACACATATGGACGGTGCTGCTCTTTGGCATTTGTGGCGGTATCATGATGGGCGCGCTTGGCCTGATCGGTGGCATGTGGGCGAAGAAGTTTGACGATATGTCCATGGTGAACAATTTCCTGATTATGCCGCTGACCTTCCTTTCCGGGGTGTTCTATTCGGTGGGGCAGCTGCCGCCACTGTGGCAGAAGATCAATGCCTGGAACCCATTTTTCTATCTGATTGATGGCTTCCGCTACGGTTTTCTGGGAACAGGCGACAGCAACCCCGTGGCAGCTGCATGGGTGGTGGTGATTGCAGCCATGGTCTGTGTGCTCGCATGCTGGCATCTGTGGCGCATCGGCTGGCGGTTGAAAGAGTAGGGTGCGCCTGCTTATCTTTCGTTTCTTCCAAAGTTGAATTTCTTTTCGGCGAAGAGTTTCAGACAGGCATCCACGACATTCGGGTCGTAGAACTTTCCCCGCTTCGACTTGATCTCTTTCAGAGCTGTATCAATGCCGAGAGCGGGGCGGTAGGGGCGATGGTTGGACATGGCCTCGACCACATCGGCAACGGCCACGATTCGTGCTTCCAGGCAAATTTCATCACCTTTCAGCCCCTGTGGATAGCCACTGCCATCCAGCCGCTCGTGATGCTGGTGGGCGATATCGGCAATGGGCCAGGGAAACTCGATGTCTGTCAGAATGTCGTAGCCGACTTGCGCATGGCTTTTGATCAACTCATATTCAATATCGGTCAGTTTTGCCGGTTTGGCCAGAATTTCCGCCGGCAGGTAAATCTTGCCAATATCGTGGATTGTCGCCCCCAACCTGAGGCCGTCAATCCGCTCTGTATCCAGTCCCATCTCCTGAGCAATGCTGCGGGCAAGCTGAGCCACCCGCTGCTGGTGGTTGGCCGTGTACGGATCGCGGGCACCTACCGCCCTGGAAACAGCAACAATCGTACCGATCAGGCTGGCCCTGACCTGTTTGGTACTTCTCAGCAAAGTTTCCTGCGCCTGTACCTGTTCCCTGATATCCCGGATGAAGGCGTGGAACGTAACTCCGTCATCCGCATGCACGGGAACGATGGACACTTCCACGGGATACGTATATCCGTCACGGTGCAGAGCCATGACTTTAAACGGTTTGTTAAGCGCTGCTCCTTCACCGGTAGCAAGGTAATGTTTCAGACCTTGCTGATGCATTTTGCGGAATTCCCGCGGGATGATGGTTTCGGCCAGTTTCCGGCCCAGCACTTCTTTCCGGCTCCAGCCGAACATCTCCTCGGCCCGGCGGTTCCACTCTGTAATGTCGCCCTTTGCGTTCATGCTGACAAATGCATCCAGTGCTGTTTCAATGATTCTTCTGGCGCTCTGTTCTGTGGTGCGCAGTGCCATTTCAGTGCGCTTACGCTCGCTGATATCCAGCAATGTGCCGATGATGGCCGGCCGCCCCTGGTGGTGTGCGAACGATCCAAAGACTTCAATTTCGATAACTTTTCTGTCCTTTGTTATGCCCCTGAATGTGTAGTGGATGCTTTCAATCTCATTTTCCATGCGCTTACGGATATTTTCCTTCACCTGCGGCCAGTCTTCTTCAAATACCAGTTGCTCGGGACCAAGCTTGTCTATCAGTTCTTCCTCGGCATAACCGAATATCTCCGCCAGTTTGGGATTAACATATCTGAACACGCCATCCTGAATAATGTAGATTCCTACCAGTGACTTGTTTGCCAGTTGCCTGAATTTCTCTTCGGACGCGATAAGGGCTTCATGAATCTTTTTGCGTTCGCTTATATCGCGGACGATGCCGGTGGCATACCAGCGAGAGTCCTGCCTGAAGGCGGAGATGGACAGCTCCACCGGAAACTCGGAGCCGTCTTTGCGCCTGGCCGTGCATTCCGTGGTCTTGCCGATCAGTGGACCTTTGCCTGTTTTTGCAAATGTTGCAAAGCCTTTTCGGGCTTTTCTGCGTGTTCGCTGAGGAACAATCAGATCGTGCAGATCCCTGCCGATAGCTTCTTTAGCGCTATAGCCGAACATTTTCGTGGCGGCCCTGTTCCAGAGGGTAATCTTCCCCTGATGATCGATGCCGAGGATGGCATCCGGTATGGTGCGAAGCAGGGATTTAAGCTGATTCTCCATCATCAGGCTGGTTGACCGGCAAGGATTGAGTCACGGGGGCACATCGGTAATTTCCAGGGAAGTGTGTAAATACGGTTTCATGAGTAGCTCCTTTCCTACTATAGACTACTGCCAAGCAAAGAGACTGTGTAACTGGCAAATTATCCGGCCCCGTAGGCGTAAAAACAGCATTCGTTGCCCTTCAGCTTGGCACGGTACATGGCGGTATCGGCGCATTTCAACAGCGTTTCGCTGTCCTTGCCGTCCTCTGGATAGACCGCAATACCGATGCTGCAACCGATGGAGAAGCGCTGACCCTTGAGTACGAACGGTTCGGTCATACAGGCCAGTATTTTCCGGCATACAAGGGCTGCATGTTCCGGTTTTTCCAGGTCTGTCAGAATCACGGTGAATTCATCGCCACCCATGCGCGCAATAGTATCCTCTTCGCGCACGCAGGAGCGCAGGCGCTGTGCCGCCTGCTTCAGAAGCATGTCACCCACATCATGTCCCGATGTATCATTCACGGATTTGAATCGGTCAAGATCAATGAAAAGGACTGCAAGACTCTGTTGACGGCGGCGCGCCCGCACCAGTGCCTGGGCCAGCCGGTCGAAAAACAGGGGGCGGTTAGGCAGCCCGGTCAGGCTGTCGCTATAAGCCATGTGTTCCAGTTTTTCTTCCGTTTTCTTGCGCTCCATGGCGAGAGCAATGATGCCACCAAGCATCTTCAGCAGCCTGATAATATCCGGTGGCCATAATCTGTCTTCTCGCACCGAATCAAACCCCAGAAAGCCAATAACTTCCTGAGCTGTGAGCATGGGCACACAGATGAGTGAGCGGATACCTTCCCGCTCAAATTCCTTTTTTTCACTGGCTGCCTCAGGGGGCAGACTGGCCACATGTGGAATATTGACCACCTCCCAGTTGCGCATTTTCCCGGTGAACCATGGAAAGTCCTCTGTTCGCAGATCCTGAAGCCTGTCAATATGGGATTCGATACCGTCGGCACACCACTCATGCGTATTGTCCATGATTGACAGCTTGCCCCGGAAGCGGAAGGCATAGCTGCGATCCACCTTCAGGAATCGGCCAACGCTTTCAAGCGCCCGGTCAATATAGGCATCAATCGCGGTGGACAGGGCATTGATAAACTCCGTGGCAATGAAAGTGATCATGCCTTCCAGTTCGGTATGAAAACGCAGCTCTTTCTCCACTCGCTTGCGTTCGGTGATGTCCTGGATCACGCCGACGATCCCGGCTCTTTTTCCGTTCACAAAATACGGCGCACCGCTGCCTTCGCCGATGCGGTGTGTGCCGTCCCTGGCGATAAACGTCAGTTCCATGGATTTTATGGGTTCGCCTTTCAGGACACGTCTGATCTGCGCGGCGGCACGCCTGGCGGATTCCCTGGTCAGGAGATGGAAATCCTTCAGCGGGCGGCCGATAATCTCCTCGGGTTTATAGCCAACAAAGGCCTTGGAAGACGGGGAGACATAGCGGATGCACAGCCGGGTGTCGAACGCATAGACGATATCATGGACATGATCCAGGCAGAGGCGGAATATATCCACCTGCTCCTTGAGAGCCTGATAATCAAAGGCGGAATCATCCGAAGCCTTTACCCTGCCACCTGCCCTGGCTGTCTTTGCCTGCCGATCCTGTTTATCCATGTTGCTCTGTCTCCGGGCACCTATTATAGACAACCAAACATATCCATGCGGCAGAAATAAGCCACAGGGACACACTTTCCATTTATCAAAACTTTCCCCGTCATCTGCACATGGCCAGGCAATCGAAAAGCAGGGCAAAGAACGTCTAAATATCCCGGCATCTCTCTCTTTTTCGATGTCGCCGGCTCCCGGTCGATTGACTTAGTGTAAAACAAAACTAAAATATGTTTTACGACAGAGGAAAAAGGAGAACGGCATGGAGCGGGTTAAGGTATCCAGTAAATTCCAGATTGTTATCCCCAAGGCGGTGCGCGAGCGCATGCGCCTTACGCCGGGGCAGGAAATGGGGGTGATCGAGAAAGGAGGCATTGCGCATCTTGTGCCGCTGAAGACCTTGGAAGAACTGCAAGGCATTGCAAAGGATGCCAACATCGAAGGCTTTCGTGAAAAGCAGGACCGTTACTAGTGCGGTTGGTGGATTCCTGTGGCTGGTTGCATGTATTTAAGGACACATCACTGGCAGACACCTATCGAAACATTCTTCAGGAAGCCGAATCGGAAACGCTTGTACCAACGATTGTGCTCTATGAAGTTGCCAAGGTGATTGAGCGTGACATAGGCGAAATCGTGGCCATGGAATGTGTGTTGCGAATTCAGCAAGAAAAGATCATTGATTTAACGGATGCGCTGGCGCTCGAGGCAGCCGGCATTTCGCTGGCCCACGGGCTGGCCATGGCCGATGCCATTGTTTATGCGACAGCCCGCCAATATAAAGCCACGCTTTACACCTCCGATGCCAACTTGAAGGGCTTGCCCGGCGTGCAATTCATTGGCTGGTCGCCTTCCAGATAAGCATGGGCAAGCAGTCGAAAAGCAAAGCGAAGCGCAAGACCAGCGCATGGTTCCGGCGGCATGTACATGACCCGCACGTAAAGCGCGCGGAGGCCGAAGGCAGGCGTTCGCGTGCCGCCTTCAAGTTGAAGGAAATCATGGACAGGCATGGCCTGCATCTGAAGCCGGATGCGGTGGTCGTGGATCTGGGCTGCGCGCCGGGCTCATGGTGCGAGGAAGTGGCGCGCCGGCTGGGTAAAAACGGCCTGCTGATCGGCATTGACCTGCTGCCAGTTGAGCCGATCGCGGACGCTATCCTGATTCAGGCCGATTTTGATTCCGAAGACGGCCTGAAGGCGGTTGAGAAGGCATTGCAGGGCAGGGATGTACATCTGGTGCTTTCCGATATGGCGCCGGAGATGAGCGGCAACAAGCTGGTGGATCAGGCGAGCATGATGAATCTGAACGATCTGACGTTGAGCTTTGCAGTCAACCATCTGCGCGAGGGTGGGCATCTGCTGCTCAAG
>JBHHXG010000081.1:0-6109 GCA_046756985.1 Mariprofundaceae bacterium
AGGCGGCTTGGGATGGGTTCTGCCGGTAGCTGCCAGTTCGGGGAAGATCATGCTCCATGACGGCTTCTTTGAGCGAGTGTTGCAACTGTTGCAGCAGCGTGACGAAAGTGAGCATCTGCATGCTGGGATGGCCGCTGATGTCCTGGAAGAAGAAGGCTTCGAGCGGTTTTAAGTGATCTTCGCATGAGGACCTTATCATCACCAGACTCTCCGCCGGGGCGAACACCAGTTCCGCAGCCATGCAGGAAAGCTCATCGATGGCGTCTTCGATGAAACGGCCGTTCTTGCCGGGCAGGCCCAGCATCGTCAGGTCGTCCGGAACATTCTCAATGTCCTGCCAGGCCTGTTTCAGCGCTGTAAGCCGTTGTGCAATATCGTTCATATATAATACCCGACCTTTTTACTCAAGCAATATAGGCCGCTGGCAGAATAATATCAACCGCATTTGGAATGGCCGCATTCCAGGCAGGTATCGCAGTTGTCCATGCGCACGACTGCCATGGCCGCACACTTCGGACATTGCTGGGCATTGGAAAGCGCGGAATCACCCAGTCTTTCCTTGATATGCTGTTTTTTCAGCTCCAGTTCGGGCGTGGAGAGCTGGCCCTCCATCATTCCAATCGACACCAGATGCTGCTGGATCACCTCGCCGATTTCGGCGACGAGCGACGGCATGTATTTGCCGCCCTTCTTGTAATAGCCACCGCGGGGGTCAAACACCGCCTTCATCTCTTCGACGAGGAAGTTGATGTCACCGCCTTTTCTGAAAATGGCCGAGATCACGCGGGTCAGCGCCACGATCCACATGAAGTGTTCCATGTTCTTCGAGTTGATGAAAATCTCGAACGGACGGCGGTGTTCGTCCGGTTGACCGGCATTGATTACGACATCATTGATGGTGATATACATGGCGTGGTCGCTCATCGGTGTCTTGATCTTGTAGGTGGTGCCTTCAAGGATATCGTCACGCTCCAAAAGCGGCGCAATGGCGGTGACATTGCTTTCCTGCTCTTCCTCGGGATTCACCACCGCATAATCGGCGATTTTCTTGTCAATTTTAGTGGCCATACTTGCCTCCTCTTTCAGCCAGTAAGGCCAGAAATCTGTGACGCAGTTTCTCTGCTTTCTGTGGATTGCGCATTCGGCGGCGATGCTGTTCATGGACCATGCCCTGCCAGGCCGACATCACCCACAGATTAACCGGCGGAAAGCGCAGGCTTGGCCATTTAAGATCAGAATTTGCCATAGTAGCCCTCCTTCAATGCGTCAAACAGATTGGCGGCCGTGTGCGTTTCGCCGTCGTACTCGATTTCCTCATTACCCTTGGCCTCGATGACGGTGCCGTCCTCCAGCGTGAAGCGGTAGACCGTGTTTTCCAGATCAGCTTCCTTGACCAGCACGCCCTGGAAGGCCTCCGGATTGAAACGGAAGGTCGTGCAGCCCTTCAGTCCCTTGTCATAGGCATACATGTAGATGTCCTTGAAATCCTCATAGGGAAAATCGGTCGGTACGTTCGCCGTCTTGGAAATCGATGAATCGACCCATGTCTGTGCGGCGGCCTGAATGTCCACATGCTGCTTCGGCGTTACCTCATCGGCGGAGATGAAATAATCCGGCAGTCTGGCCTTCTCGTCCTCGGCAAACGGCATCGCCTCCGGATTGATGAACTCGCGGTAGGCCAGCAGCTCATAGGAGAACACATCCACCTTCTCCTTGGTTTTGCGCCCTTCGCGGATCACGTTGCGCGAATAATGATGCGCAAAGCTGGGTTCGATGCCGTTGGAGGCATTGTTGGCCAGGGAGAGCGAGATCGTGCCGGTCGGCGCGATCGACGAATGATGCGTGAAGCGGCAACCGGTTTCCTCCAGCTGCTTCAGCATGGCCGCGTCTTCAGGGTTGCCGGTATCACGAAACTGCTGCATATAACGCGAATACTTCGCCCACAGGATGCGGCCCTTGACGCGATCGCCGACCTCGATGCCGTCTTTGGCCATTTGCGGGCGCTTGGCCATCATCTCCGATGTGATTTCAAAGTCCTCATCCATGACCGGTGCTGCGCCTTTTTCCCCGGTCAGTTCGAGTCCGACCTGGAATCCGGTTCTGGCCATTTCATAGGCGATTCTCTCGGTGAATTCAAGTGATTCCGGAGAACCGTATGGCGTCTTCAGCATCGTCAGCGTGCTGCCCAGACCGAGGAAGCCCATGCCGTGACGGCGCTTGGACATGATTTCATCGCGCTGCCTGGATAGCGGCAGGCCGTTGATTTCGACAACGTTATCGAGCATGCGCGTGAATACGGCGACGACTTCCCGGTACTGATCCCAGTCGAAATGCGCCTTGTCGGTGAACGGGTCACGCACGAATTTCGTCAGGTTGACGCTGCCCAGCAGGCAGGCGCCGTAGGGCGGCAACGGCTGTTCGCCGCACGGATTCGTGGCGCGCACATTTTCACAGAACCAGTTGTTGTTCATCTTGTTGACTTCATCAATCAGGATGAAGCCGGGTTCGGCATAATCATAGGTCGAGGACATAATCACGTCCCACAGTCGCTGTGCCCGGATGGTCCTGTAGACCTTGCAGGCAGTGTGTCCCTGATCGTCCCTGATGGCATTCTCCGGCGGGTTGGCAACATATTTGAAGACGATGCGGTTGCTTTCATCGTCGATTTCACTCTGGCTGGCCGGAAAGACCAGATCCCAGTCGGCATCATTTTTCACCGCTTCCATGAAATCCTTCGTGATCAGGCAGGACAGGTTGAACTGGCGCAGGCGGCCGTCCTCGCGCTTGGCGCGGATGAAATCAATAATGTCCGGATGGGAGATATCAAAGGTGCCCATCTGTGCGCCGCGGCGGCCGCCTGCCGAGGACACGGTAAAACACATCTTGTCGTAGATATCCATGAATGACATCGGGCCGGAGGTATAGGCGCCGGCACCGGAAACATAGGCGCCCTTCGGACGCAGTGTGGAGAATTCATAGCCGATGCCGCAGCCGGCCTTCAGCGTCAGGCCGGCTTCCTTGACCATGGTCAGAATGCCGTCCATCGAATCGGGGATGGTGCCGGAAACGGTGCAGTTGATCGTGGAGGTTGCCGGCTTGTGTTCCTCGGCCCCGGCATTGGAGATGATGCGGCCGGCCGGAATCGCACCGTGCTGCAGCGCCCAGGTGAAACGATTGAACCAGAAGTCACGTTTGCCGGGCTCTTCGACCTCGGCCAGCGCCTTGGCGACGCGCTGATAGGTGGCTTCGATATCGGCATCGACCGGATTTCCAGACTTGTCCTTCAGGCGGTATTTTTTGTCCCAGATATCCGCAGATGCAGGCTGCAGAGCAATGTTGGCAGCGGCCTCGTCAGCCGGCGCCTTCACCGATGCATCGCTGTTCCGTGCTGTATTTTCAGCATGCGCCTTTACCGTCATGATGACCTCCCCGTCACGATGGTGTCCCCGAAAAAATATAAATATGTCAGCGCTCCAGTGTAGAATCTATATCTTGGGTGTCAAGCATCACCTTGCCACTATCCCTTGGGGTTCGTGTGCACATTTTATGCACTGCTTATTCACAGCCTGCAGGCCGGTTTCTGTGGATAACTGTGGAATACAGGCCGCAGAGCCAGTTCTTGCATTGGAGTTGCAGGTTCGGCCTGATACGATGCGCGGGCAATGACAAAACAGACGCATTTCGGGTATGAGACAATTGCGGCGGACAAAAAAGCCGGACGGGTCATGGGCGTATTTTCTTCCGTGGCGGAGAAATACGATCTGATGAATGACCTGATGAGTGGTGGCATGCACCGGCTGTGGAAGCGTCGCATGATGGCGGTGGCTGCCGTGGGCGAAGGCGCAACTGTGCTGGATGTGGCAGCCGGCTCAGGTGATATTGCGCTGGCTCTGGCAAAAAAGGCCGGGGCATTTGACGCTGGCGGCGGCCGCGTTGTGCTGACCGACCTGAACGGACCGATGCTGGCTGAAGGCGCCAGGCGCATGCTGGATCATGGCCTGCTGCCGGGGCGGACGGATTGTATTCAGGCTGATGGCATGCAACTTCCCTTTGTCGATCATTCTTTTGATGCCGTCTCCATTGCCTTCGGTATTCGTAATTTTGTCGATATTCCGGCGGGACTCTCCGAGTTCTATCGCGTGCTCAAACCCGGCGGCCAGTTTATCTGTCTGGAATTCTCGCGTCCCGTACTGCCGCTGCTGGATATTGCTTATGATGCCTATTCGTTCAATGCCATTCCTCTGATCGGCGAGTGGGTGACCGGTGATCGCGATGCCTACCAGTACCTCGTCGAATCGATTCGACGTTTTCCCGATCAGGGGCGCTTTGGCCGTCTGATTGAAGGGGCAGGCTTTGATCTGGTGCGGTATGAAAACATGACTGGAGGCATCGTGGCGCTGCACAGGGGATATAAGATTTCATGAGCATTATGTTTCTGCCGCTGCGGCTGATTCCGGTTGCAATGCAGTGCGTCGTCCTTTCCACGGTGCTGGAGCTGTTCTTCTCCCGCGACACGAAGCTCAAGCCGATGCTGGAAGGGTTGGACGGCAAGGTATTCCGTATTCATGTCACCGATATGGGTACCGACTTCTTTATGGGTTTCTCTCACGCCAGGCCTTGGGTGCATCCCTACCATGAAGGCAAGGCTGATGTGCGCATTGATGCGACAACGGCAGGCTTTGCGCGTCTGTGTTTTGCCAGGGAGGATCCGGACGATCTGGTCTTTCAGCAGGTGCTGAAACTGTCCGGTGATTCAGAAGCCATGCTGCGTTTCAAGAAGCTGCTGGCGGCTGCGGATATTGATTATGAACGCGAACTCAGGGCGGCATTTGGCGATTATTTCGGTTCGCGTGTGGCGGCTGCAGCCCATGCGTTGCTGAAGACCGAAGAGAAGCTGAAGGATCGTTCCCGGGAGGCCGTATCCGGTTATCTGCACAAGATAGATGTGCCTACGCAGACACGGTTGCAGGCATGGCAGGCCGGCGTGGAAGATCTGTCGCGCAAGATCAGCCGGCTGAAAGGGCGCGTTACCCGTCTCGAACATCAGTGGCCGAAAAAGGAAGATAAGTGATGCTGCCGGCACGCCTGCGCCGCAGTCTCAGGCTGCTTGTGATTACCCATATTCTGGCCACGCATGGTCTGGGTGCGCTGGCCGTGCGCATGCGCCTGTTCCGTCCCTATGCGTGGCTGTTCCGGCTGTTTTCCGGTGATGAACTGCCACGCGATCTAGGCGCCCAGCTCCGGCATGTATTCGAGCGGTTGGGCCCGACCTTTATCAAATTCGGTCAGATGCTGTCCACGCGCGTAGACCTGCTGCCCATGGATGTCGCGCTGGAGTTGAAGAAGCTTCAGGACGCCGTGCCGCCGGAACCCTTCGACACGATACGTACTGTATTGGAGCGTACTTACAAACGGCCATTGCTCGGTGAAGAGGGCAGCTTTGCCAGCTTCAGTGAGGTGCCGGTGGCGGCCGCGTCCATTGCCCAGGTGCATTTCGCCAGATTACACGATGGTCGCAAGGTGGCGGTCAAGGTGCGGCGGCCAAGAATCAGGAAAACCATTGAAGCGGACCTGGGCCTGTTGAAGCTGCTGGCGCAGCTGTTTGACCGCTATTTCCCGGAATACCGGCGACTGAAGGCGCCGCGCGTGATTGATGAATTTGCCGCCACGATCCGGGGTGAACTGAATCTGCGCGCCGAGGCGGCGCATGCCAGCCGCTTTGATGCCAATCTGGCCGACGTCGCGGGTGTCGGCGTGCCGCACGTGGTCTGGGACTATACGACGATGGACGTACTGGCGACCGAGCGTATTTCGGGAATATCGATCGATGAGCGCGCAAAACTGGCGGCAGCCGGGCATGATCTGATGCAGCTGTGCGAGCGTATGGCCACGCTGTTTTTCCATATGGTGTTTGTGGATGGTTATTTTCATGCCGATTTGCATCCAGGCAATATCTTTGTGTCTGACAGCGGCGAAATCCTGCTGGTCGATTTCGGCATTGTCGGGCGGCTGGATTTTCAGAGCCGGCGGTATATTGCCGACATGCTACTGGCTTTTCTGAAACAGGATTACCGGCGTGCTGCCGAAGTGCATCTGGAGGCCGGTTATG
>JBHHXG010000082.1:0-6079 GCA_046756985.1 Mariprofundaceae bacterium
CGTCGAACAGATCATCCGTTCCGAAGTCGATATCATTGCGTTCGAACCGGAGCCTCAGCTTATCAAGATGCTTGTTGAAGGAGCCGTCTTTTCTGAAAGTGATCGAGGACTTGCCGGTGATGGTCAATATGCCGTTTTTTGGCCATCCGCCCATATAGCTTTTGGCCAGCGAATCCTTGTCCATACTCCACTGACCGATCAGGCAGGGGTCGATGGCAGCCGGCAATTTGCAATCCGCTGCCTGGGCATTGCCGCCAAGCGCCGCCAGAAGAACGCCGATCATGCCTGCACGCAGTATCAGCATCTACAGCTCCACCAGTGCCACACGCCGGTTTTTGGCGCGGCCTTCTTCCGTCTGATTGGTGGCGACCGGCGACAGATAGCCGACACCCCAGGCCTTCAGCCGGGATTCGGCAATACCGTAATCGGCCACCAGCGCCTGTTTGACAGCCTGGGCGCGGCGTCTGGACAGGTCCATATTGTATTCCAGCTTGCCGACATTATCGGTATGGCCGACTACGACCAGCTTCAGCGCGGGTTGTTTGTTCATCAGCTTGGCGATCTCGCCCAGCGCCGCCTTCGATTCAGGCTTGACGCTGGCCTTATCGGTATCGAAATAGATACCGTACAGAGCGATGGAGCCGGTTTCGGCAATCGCCTTGGCCATTTTATCGGCGTCCACCATCTTGTTTTCCATTGTTTTGGTTTCAACCACGATCAACTGGGCCCTCGTCTTGCCGCTGTACAGACTGGTCAGCAGCGTCGCATAAATGTCCCCTTCAGCACGGCTCTTCTTCGCTGCTACATATTTGAAGTTCCATGGATCCACCAGCATACCTGGCATGGGCAGAACTTCTGCCGTTCTGGTAAAAGCCGTCCGTCCGCATTCTTTGGCATTGCATTGATAAAAAATATCAAATCCGGCCTCTTTCATCTTGATTTCAAAGTTGCGCGATGCTTCCACGACGGTTGTGCCCTCGGGCATGTGATATGCAATGCGAATCTTTCTGCCCTCAACGGTTTCCCCCTGCCCCACCTTACCTTGCGCTTTGACCGGTCCCGTGATGAACTGGTAGGCGTCAAAATCCACCGCCTTGTAATAGGCAATATTCGAGCCATCAAAGCGGCCGATCATCGGATAATCCTTACCGCCGGCTACATCGCCGGCATGGGCCGCCTCTGCAATCAGAAAAAGTGCTAGCACTGCTCCTAAAGGAAGTAAAATCTTGAATAAATCTGGTTGCTTAGACAACCCGCATCCACGGCCTGAGCCCCTCGATCCTGGCAAACCACGCTTCAGTGTTATCATCATCGCATCCTCTTCACCCACATAAGATAATAGTACGTTTATAGACCATAATTCGCTCTTGGGAACAATCGTAATGAAACTGAAAGGGCTCTAGGGATAATCGAGATTTACCTCATAAACCAGTCATGTGCCGTAGAACGACCAAATGTGAGCTTTGAATATTATAGAAAATGAGCTTCCTTTAGCGGTTTATCGAAGCCTTGGCAAAGCGTTTGGCTCATAACTTTGAAGCATAGAGCTGGAATGTGTTCGTCTTATTCCGGGAAATTAAACCTCGGAGATAAAATCAGCTAGGTAATATTGGATTTATGTGAACAAATAGACTACAGAATTTACAGGGCAAAGAGCTCAGGCGGTCTTGTTGACGCAGGTCTTCAGGTGCATATCGATTTTCATGATATGATTGATTATCCAGCTTTCGGCAGTCGCGTGTAATTTACGCAACAGGTCTTCGCTGACTCCCTCGCGTTCAAAACGTTCCTGAAACGTCTTGTAGGCATCTTCCAGCTTGGCATGCTCTTTTTTGTTCTTTTCCGCCGAGGGGCATTTGTGTCGCCACATGCAGATTTCCTCGTAACAGAAGTGGCTCTTGATATACATGCCCAGGAAATCAAGATCGGATTTAACATCCTTTTCGGTTACGCCCTTTTCAAGATGATGCTCAAGCCGGTCGATGAATTCAAACAGCTTCTTGTGCTGGTCATCGATTTCCTTTACTCCCACCGAGTATTCATCATCCCATTGCAGCGCCATTTCTCATCCTCCTGATCAATACAAGGGCCATTCACCGTTTCAGCATGCGGCTGACAAGTGCAAAGTACACTATCCGCTTGCCGATAACCAGCGTAACCGTATCACCCCCCTACCTGACCGTAATATGCACCGTTTTGCTCATCGCCTTGCCGTAAGAGCCATGATGCCCGTCGGCAAACTGCAGCGTCAGCACATGCTTGCCGGGGCTCAATTGAATCGTAGCTTCTGTCTGACCCTTGCCGAAATGCCTGTGCGTAGCATCCTTGGGTACGGTTTCGCCTTTGGGTATATAGCTGCCATCAATGATCAGATGATGGTGACCCGTACCGGCAATCAATTCGCCAGCGGCATGGATCTGCATGCCTGACACGCCCATCACCACTTCCACTTCACGGCCGGTCGTTGCTCCATCTACAGGCTGAATGAAATACACATGCGGTTCATGACTCTCATGTGCACCAGCAATCAGGGCCGGCGCCAGCATAATAGCAGCCACCATCAAGCCTGTGATCTTTAATGTTCTCATCACCTAACCTCCAGCAGAATCTGCAGCTGACAGCATTGCCAAGATGACAATGGTTGGCAAGTTTTGACGGTGCGATAGGCTTCCCGCACATGCAGCCATCCCGCATGCATCAATGGAGAATGATTTGCACGAACCCGAACGCTTCAAAAGTCCCGAATATCTGGCGGTCCTGGATACACAAACTTCTGATCAGCAGTGCCGCTTTAGCCCTGCAAGCATTCAGTCGATGCAGCAGGCGGCCGAGAAGGGCTATCCATTGGAGGTTTGTGGCCTGCTGATCGGGCATGCAACAGCTACGGACTGGCATGTTGACGAAGCAAAGCTGGTACAAAACCTGAACACCGATCGGGCTGCCGATCGTTTTCAGCTTGATCCGGTTGCGTATCAGGCCATTGATCGCGAGCTGCGCGGTACAAGCCGCGATATCATCGGCGTGTTCCATTCACACCCGGACTGCCCGGCTAAGCCCTCTCCGACCGACCTGAATAATGCATGGGAAGGCTTCGCCTACCCAATCATCAGTGTATACAAAGGCAAGCTTGCCGAAATCCGCTGTTGGGCAGTCAATGCCGGCGGAGATAAATTCCAGTCTGTCGCCATGCAAGAGAGCGCATCATGAAGTTTCTTACAGTATCCACCTGCCTGGCAGCAGCCCTGTTATCCGCATGCGGCGCAGGAACAGCATTGCAGGGGAAGGGGAAAACTGAAGCGCCACCCGCCACCGGGCAGGCCGCCAAAAACAAGGTCCCCATTGAACAACTGGACAGCAAGTTCCTGTACCTGGCCGCGCAGACTGCCATGCAGCAGGGCAACACCGAGCTGGCTATTCGCTTTCTCGATGCTCTGGTGAAAAGAGATGCCGAGGCTGTTGCGCCACGTCTGCAATTGGCCCAGTTGCTGGTACTTCGTCAAAAAAGCGAAGAGGCCCTGAAACACCTTGAACCGCTGTTGCTACGCACCGATCTAACTGAAAAGCAGGCCTGGAATGCCCGTCTTCTGAATGCACAGGCGCTGGCTACTGCTGACCGCAAAAGCGAAGCGCTGAATGAATTAACACAGCTCCTGCATCAGAACCCGGCGCATACCCCCACGCGGGTTCTGAAAGCGCGCATCCTTGCCGAATCGGGACAACTGGACGACGCCCTTGGCGTCATTGATGAAGGCCTCCAGATAAAGGATGACCCGGAATTGCGGCTTATACAGGCACAATTGTTTATGCGTACAGGGGACTCCGACAAGGTAACGCATGCCCTGAAGCAAATGCACAAACTGGTACCTGATGATGAAACGCCAATTTTGATGATGAGCCGCCTGGCCATTCAGCGCAATGACCGGGTCCAAGCGGAAGAGTTGCTGAGCGGTTTTCTTGCCAAGAATCCCAATGCACTTCGTGTCAGTAATACACTGGGGCGCTTGCTGGTGGAAGAAGGCCGGATTGCAGAAGCCATCATTGTCTATCGCACGCTTGCAAGCAAAACGGGCGGCGAACCTGAAGTGCTTAACGCACTGGGATTGTTGTACTATCAGCACAAGGATTATGAGCAGGCTGCAGATACCTTCCGGCAGTCCTATGATAAGCAGCCTACGGAACAGTCACGGTTTTACCTGGCGGCCAGTCTTGAAGCGCTGGAGCAGGAGACCGAAGCGACACAGCTTTACCGCCAGATTCAGCCTGAACAGCCCTATTATGTTGATGCGCAGTTGCGTCTGGCCGGGCTGGAATACAGACACGAGCACCTTAACAACGCCGTCAAACGCCTGAAAAAAGTTATCCGCAAGCACCCGGATACCACCGATGCCTACCTGTTGCTTTCCGGCATCCGCCTGAATCAGGAGCGTTATCAGCTGCTGCTGAAGGAAACCCGTCCGGCGCTGACACTGAGAAAGGTCCCCGTCCGCCTACTGTTTAACCGTGCTGTTGCCTTTGAAAGTCTGAAAAACTATGAACAGGTGGAAGCCAGCCTGAAGCAGGTGCTGGCCATGGACCCCAAAAATTCAGAATCATTGAATTTTCTGGGTTATGCCTATGCCGAACAGGGGATCAAACTTGATGAGGCGGAATCACTGATCCGGCGTGCACTCGATCAGAAACCGGACGACGGTTATTACCTCGATTCGCTGGCCTGGGTATATTTTCAGCGTGGCCAATTCAACGAGGCATTGCGGATTCAGGAAAAAGCCCTGCAGTCCATTGGTGATGACCCCATCATGCACGAACATATGGGTGATATATTTTGGAGAAAAGGCGACAAAGAAAAAGCACGAACCTATTGGCAACGTGCCGTCAAACTGAAGCACAAGAAACCAGCCCTGTTGCGCAGGAAGATCACCAAGGGTCTGTGATCGCGATGTTGCGAGCCGTATCCTTGCGTCCATTGGCCATCATCGCTGCGCTCTTCGCTTACGGCTGTATGCCTGTAAAAACGACAGAGCTCATTGCTGGTATTGGACCTTACCCGACATTTACAGGTCGCTTGATCGTCATCGAACCAAACAGGCGCTGGCAGGCGGCCATCAACTGGCAGGCAGCCACACCAGATCATGGATGGCTGCGGTTGACGCATGCCGCCAGCGCACGCATCGTCGAAATGGAATGGACGGATGATTCGATATGGATGCGTGATAATCAGGCGGCAAGCCCGGACTGGCGTCCTGTCTCCGCCAAAGAACTTGCCATGCATGGCATTGTTCTGACGCCGCAGGCACTAACCGCCATCCTGCTTGGCGCCATGCCGCAGACATTCAAAAGCAGGCAGCCTCATATCTGGGAAGGCAAACACGCAGGCAGCATGATGCGTCTGCAGTGGTCGCAGCAAAGCAAACGGCTGACGGTCACGGACATCACCTATGGCCGCAAAGCCATCCTCATCATTCAGGACTGATACGGAACTGAAAGCGATGCGTTCCTTCCCTGCCCCTGCCAAGATCAATCTACATCTGAAAGTCATCGGCAGGCGAGACGATGGTCTGCATGAACTGGATACCAGCTTTGCGTTTGTAGATATTGCCGACCAGCTTGCCGTACGGCCCTGCTCCGAGTTAAAGGTTAGCTGTTCTGCGAGACATCTCGAAGGTGAGGAAAACCTCGTACACCGTGCCCTGACCGCCATGCGCAGCCAATTCGGTGTCAATGCCGGACTGGAAATACATATCGAAAAGCACATTCCGGAACAGGCCGGACTCGGCGGCGGTTCTTCCGATGCGGCAACCGCCATCATGGCAGCCAACGATATCTGGCAGCTGGGGCTATCCACAGACGAACTGATACGCTTTGCCACCCCTCTCGGCGCGGACATCCCCTGTTTTTTGTTCGGCCAGGCCAGCCTCGCATGCGGTATCGGAGAACAATTAAGTGTATATCCGTGGCCCTTGCCGGACGGATACTTCCTTCTCGCCTGTCCGGGAGACGGGTTAAGCACTGCTGAAGTCTTTCGACATTTTGATGCCTATGCCATGGCACAAGGAAGCCCATTGACCCCCCAGAATGGCAG
>JBHHXG010000083.1:0-6077 GCA_046756985.1 Mariprofundaceae bacterium
CCATGCCGGAATAAAACTGGGAAAGTCCAGTCATCCTGATACGTTTGAACACGCTTGCTGAAAACCCAATAACAGCTTACATTTGCTTCATGCGTGCTGTGGCATTAATCGCTATTGTGGGTTTACAACTCTCCATTTTAACATGTGGTTATGATATCCATGTGCATCACATGGATGGTGAATCAGGTGCCATTGAGCACCACCATGATCCAGCAGGTGGAGACGGAGGGCTGTCTGATCACCCATGTCAGGTTCACGCATCACACGTCTTTATCGATCACGAACCAAACATCCTAAATGCAATTCCATCAGCTCCGGAATCGAGCTACGAGCTTGCTACTCTGAACTTCACAAGCGTTCCACACCTTATAGAAAGACCACCAAAACATTCGCACGGCTGAGTTTCATCTCATCAATGCCTGAGTAGATCTACGCTGTAGATCTGCTTGATGTATTCCGAGATCGGACCTCGGCTTCCCCACAACTTAAAAATCTCATCACAGGGGGAAACTGTGCGAATTCGTTATTTGATTGTATTTCATGCCGGGCTGCTGATCTGCCTGCACCCGTGGTATGCAAATGCAATAACACTTGAAGAAGTAATGACAATGGCCAGCGAGCAGCATCCAAAGCTGCGGATAGCTGAGAAAAGTGTCGATGCAGCCAAGGGCAATCTGGAGGAACAGGGTTCTTATGCTTACAACCCTGAGCTATCTCTGGAGCCGCAACGCCGCAGGTTGAACGCTGGCGGTACATCCAATGATTACTACATCACCTTATCCCAAGGGATTGAGATTGGCGGTAAGCGGGGGTACCGGGAACTGTCTGCCCAAGCCGCATTAAGCGCGGCCAATCGGGAGTTAGAGGCAACGCGGCAACAATTGAGCATTGAAGCTGCCAAGGCTTTTGTTGATCTGTTCTTTGCCAAACAAATGCTGGATATGAGAAGTCGGCAGACGGCCATGCTTCAGCAAATGAGCCATGCGATAGACCGACGTTTAGAAGTCGGTGAAGCCAATCAGCTGGACGCAAACCTTGCGCGTTCAACCTACGCATCTGCCCTGAATGCAGAAACGAGTGCAAAACAGGGCTTTACTCTGAGCCAGTCCCGTTACTATGCGTCTGTTGGCCAGCTGGGAGGAGATCAACCGGTTAATCCCGAACTTCCTAAGCTACTATTGGATTGGAGGCCTCCTGAAAATCCTTTTGAGGTTGCTCTTCAGTCCCGCCCTGACCTTGCTGGCCTTCGCTCACAGCTTACGCAGTCCAATGCCCAAGCAGATTTGGCCAAGGCACAACGCATCCCTGATCCGACATTGAGTGTTATGAATGGGCGAGAGGCTGGCGAGCAACTCATACTGGTGGGCATCAGCATTCCAATTCCAATATGGAATAGCCATAAAGGTGCCTATAAAGCGGCCTTGGCCCAGTCTGAACGTACCCAGACAGAACTGGAGTGGTCAGAACATCAGTTGCGCCTTGAAGTACAGGCTGCGATTTACAACCACGAAAGTGCAATGAGCGCTGTGGCCAGTGCCTATAAGGCTGAGGAACAGCAATCTGCCTTTGACAGCATTAAGCTGGCACAGACTGCCTTTCAGGCGGGGGAACTGGATCTTGAAGATCTGGTCATCCACATTAATCAGGGACTGGACGCCCGGCTGACAGCACTGGAAATCATGAAACGGGGCTGGCTTGCCCGTATCCGGCTGGTCGAGGTACTTGGCCAGCCTGAATATATTCTCAAAGGAACCGAACAATGAAAACATTACTTATATCAATATTTACGCTGATTATGATGCTCAGTCAGTCTTTGATGGCTGAAGATCATGCACATGGCGAGACGGGCCATGAACAAAAGGAACAGGCTGGCCACTCAAAACATGGCGACCATGAAGAAGGAGGTGCCGTCAAACTGACGCCAACCCAGATCAGGCAGGCAGGGCTGCAAACAGCAGCGATTAAACTCCAACCCAAGCCGGAGACGATTCGTGCGCCGGGCTCTGTCGCCTTCAATGCCTATCGTTTGTCTGATGTGACGAGCCTTGTTGATGGCTTGATTCATGCCCGCCATGCTCGTTTGGGCGACAAGGTAAAGAAGGGCCAGAAACTTGTGACCTTGATGAGCACGGCATTGGCTCAAGCTCAGGCCGACTTTCTTCGTGCCGAGGCGGAACATCGCAAGAGTAAACAGGAATGGAAGCGCCTTGAAGGGCTGGCAGCCCAGAGGATCGTCTCTCAGGCCCGCCTGCAACAGGCAGAGAGCGCACACCAGGCCGCGCACGCGAACCTGGCTGCAGCTCGTGCAGCTCTATCGGCCTATGGTCTGAGGAGCAAGGACATCAATGCACTTACAAAGCGTAATGAATACGGCGAGCTATTATTGCGGGCTCCAGGTGGCGGGACAGTCGTGGCAGATGATTTTCGAATCGGTCAGCATGTGGCCGCAGGCACGCTCCTGCTGCAAATTGCTGATGAGGAAACGGTTTGGGTTGAAGTTCAAATCCCGGAATCGAAACTGGCAGTGGTTAAAGTTGGACAAGCCGCATCCGTGATGTTCAAGGGGAGCGGGCATCACCACACCGGCAAGGTTGTCAACATCCACCACCAGCTTGATCTGAAGACACGGACAGCCGGTGTCCGCCTGGAGATTGAGAACAGGGAGGACGAACTGCACCCCGGCATGTTCGTCAATGCTGAAATAGAGGCGGGACATGGCGAGATGGTGTTGTTGCTTCCGGAGCAGGCGATTCAGCGTCAGGGCAGTGAGCTGATTGTCTTTGTGGAGGAGGAGCCGGGTCATTTTGAACGGCGCGAGGTTCGTGTTGGCAAGTCAATGATGGGCCTTGTTCCTGTTCTCGAAGGTGTGAAAGAGGGTGAATCTGTTGTCATCAAGGGTGCCTTTGTCCTTGCTTCAGAGCTGGCAAAATCCGGCTTTGAAGCGCACCAGCATTAAGGAGACGGTCATGTTTGCGCGTATCATTGATGCGGCGGTCAACAACCGCCTTCTGATTCTTTTGCTATTACTGGGCTCCATTGCTTATGCGATGTTTGTCGTGCCAAAACTGAATTTGGACGCCTTTCCCGATGTCACCAATATACAGGTGACTGTTAACACCGAAGCGCAGGGGCTGGCTTCCGAAGAAGTGGAGCAGTTGATCACCTACCCGGTGGAGGCGGTGATGTATGCCCTGCCTGATGTTGAGGAAGTGCGTTCCATATCAAAAACGGGCCTGTCGGTCGTCACGGTCGTGTTCAAGGAAGGCACGGATATTTATTTTGCGCGACAACTGGTATTTCAGAAATTGCAGGATGCCCGGCAAACGATTCCAGCCTGGGCGGGCACGCCCAAGATCGGGCCGAATACATCCGGTTTGGGACAGGTGTTTCAGTATATTCTCAAAACTGATCCGGATGCGGGTTACGATGCGCTGACACTGCGTGCGCTGAATGACTGGGTCGTCAAACTGATGCTGATGCCGGTTGCTGGTGTCACGGACATCCTCTCCTACGGAGGAGAGGTGCGTCAGTATCAGGTGCAGCTCAACCCCGAACGCCTGCTCTCATATGAGCTTCATGTTGATGATATTGCGGGAGCTATTGAGGCCAATAACCGCAATGCCGGCGGCTGGTATCTGCCAAGAGGTGACGAACAGCTTGTGATCCGCGGTGTCGGTTGGATTCCCCCCGGCAAGCGGGGTCTGGCCGCCATCGGCGCCATACCTATCAAGACGGTGAACGGCACGCCGGTTCGCGTGCGGGATGTGGCAACCGTGGCATTTGGCGGCGAAATCCGCCAGGGCGCGGTGACCATGACTGAACGTTCGCAGGACGGAAGCATCAGTCAGTTGGGCGAAGTGGTGGTGGGCATTGTGCTCAAGCGTTTCGGATCCAACACCAAGGCAACCATTGACGATGTAAAAGCACGCTTGGACATCGTGCAGAAGGCACTGCCCGAAGGTGTCACGATCCAGCCCTTCTATGACCAGTCCGATCTGATCGACAAGGCGGTATGGACGGTGGAAAAAGCGCTCATCGAAGCCTTCGTGCTGATCGTGATCGTTTTGTTCCTGTTTCTCATGAATCTGCGCGTCGCCACGCTGGTGCTGCTATCCGTGCCCATTTCGGTACTGGCGGCGCTGGCGGTCATGGAACATTACGGTATCTCTGCAAACCTGATGAGCCTGGGCGGTCTGGCCATCGCCATTGGCATGATGGTGGACGGTTCCGTGGTGATGGTGGAACATATCTTCAAGCATCTGGAGCGAACGCCATCTGGCAATCATGGCATTGCACTGCTCATCACCCAGGCTTCAAAAGAGGTGGCGCGTCCTGTGCTGTTTGCCGTGCTGATCATCCTGATCGTGTTCATGCCGCTGTTTACACTGGAAGGCGTGGAAGGAAAGTTGTTCACACCGATGGCGCTGTCCATCAGCTTTGCCATGTTCGCATCCTTGTTGACGGCGATCTTTGTGATGCCGGTGCTGGCGACCTACGCTTTTACCCGAGGCGTTGTCCACAAAGACAGTCCGATACTGGCACCGATTGCCCACCTCTATCATCGGCTCCTTCAGCGGGCTTTGGCGCATCGTAAAAGAGTCGTCGGCGGAGCAGTGGCAGCCTTTGTACTCACACTCTCTATCGTTCCCTTTCTGGGCACCGAGTTTGTGCCGGAACTGGAGGAAGGAACCCTCGCCATACGTATCACGCTCGCCCCGTCTTCCTCTCTGCATTATGCCAAAGGAGTGGGTGAACAACTGGAGAAAGTCATCATGGATAACTTTCCGGAAGCACTCTATGTCTCGGCCCGAACCGGGCGCGCTGAAATTGGAGGCGATCCTGAGCCGGTATCCAATGTCGAGGTGTTTGTCGGCTTGAAACCGCAATCCGAGTGGACCAGTGCGGATAACCGGCCTGAGTTGCAGAACCTGATGCGCGAGAAGATGGAAGTGGTGCCGGGCATATTGATCTCCTTTACCCAGCCCATAGCCATGCGTGTGGATGAGCTGCTTTCCGGCGTAAAGGCGCAGCTTGCCATCAAGCTGTTCGGAGCAGACCTGGAGGTGCTGGCTACGCAGGGAAAGGGAATTGAAAAACTGGTCAAAACCGTAAAAGGCACCCGCGATGTGGCCATGGAGCAGATCGAAGGTGAAGCACAATTGGTTGTTCGCCCGGATCGCAGCAGGCTAGACCGCTATGGTATTCCGGTGGATGCGGTTATGAGTTTGGTTGCCGATGCGATTGGTGGTGTTTCCGCCGGGCAGGTGATCAAGGGCAACGAACGCTACGATATCTATGTGCGCCTGAAAAAAAACCACAGGGATAGTGCTGAAGCCATCGGCAGCCTGATCCTGCAGGCACCGGATGGCGCATGGCTTCGCCTTGCAGATGTGGCTTCCATTGAGGTTGAACAAGGGCCGCCGATGATCCGGCGCGATGATGTGCAAAGGCGCGTGGTCATTCAAAGCAATGTAGAAGGCCGCGACATGGGCAGCCTTGTGGCTGAACTGGATCGGCGTATTCAGCAGGAGATTGATCTTCCACCCGGATATGCCATTGTGTTTGGTGGTCAGTTTGAAAACCAGCAACGTGCCCAGGCACGGTTGATGATCGTTGTGCCATTGTCATTGCTGTTGATTTTCCTGCTGCTCTATTTCGCCTTCCACTCCGTGGGACAGGCCCTGCTTATCATGCTCAACGTGCCTATGGCCATGATTGGCGGCATCCTGGCCCTGTTAGTATCGGGTCAATATTTGTCTGTGCCATCCAGTATCGGCTTTATTGCTCTGTTCGGTGTGGCTGTCCTCAACGGCGTGGTGCTGGTCGATGCGATTAATCGGCATCTTGGTGATAGCAGCGATATCAATGAAGCTATTTGCAATGGTGCTGAGAGCCGTTTAAGGCCGGTGTTGATGACCGCCATGATTGCAGCATTCGGTCTGATTCCATTGCTCCTTGCTACGGGCATCGGGGCGGAGATTCAGCGCCCACTGGCGACTGTAGTCGTGGGAGGGTTGTTTTCCTCCACATTGCTAACGCTGTTTGTCCTTCCCTGCCTGTATGAACGCTTCAGCAAA
>JBHHXG010000084.1:0-5991 GCA_046756985.1 Mariprofundaceae bacterium
AGCATCTGACTACGAATCAGAAGGCCGGGCGTTCGAATCGCTCAGGGAGCGCCATATAAAGCAAGGGCTTAGCAGAAATGCTAGGCCCTTTTTCTTTTTGTTGAGCTGACTAGATTCGGGGTATCACCGAAAAAAGGGGAGAGAGCCTTGGCACAAAAGAAACCCAGAGTCATGAATATTGTCATTTTTGGCGTATGTCTGTTCAGCATTCTGTTGCTGATAGAGTACAAGAAAGAGGTGGGAGAAGAGCTGAGATGGATTATCACGGCACCACTGGTGTTTATCGGCCTGTATTTCGGGTTACGGGCAGCCGCGCCGCCTGAGGACGAAGCGGACTAATTCTAAAGGCTCCCGTCTGTCTTTACCTGCCCTTGCCGAGTATCGATGTATAAGTTTCCAGCGTCTTTTTATCGAAGCAGCAGAAGATGATGCTTTCGACCTCCTTGTGTTTGGCCAGAAAATCCTCTACCTCGGTCACAGCAATCCTGGTGGCTGCTTCCAGCGGGAAGCGGTAAACGCCGGTTGAAATCGCCGGAAAGGCAATACTGCGGATATTGTAGTCAGCGGCCAGTTTAAGGCTGTTGCGGTAACACCCAGCCAGGAATTCAGCTTCGTTGGCTTTTCCGCCATGCCAGACTGGCCCGACCGTATGAATGACCCATTTTGCCGGCAGCTGGTGCCCTTTTGTGATCCTTGCCTCTCCGGTAGGGCAGCCGTTCAGTGCGCGGCATTCGGCCAGCAGTTCCGGCCCTGCAGCGCGGTGAATGGCGCCGTCCACACCACCGCCGCCTAGTAGTGAAGTGTTGGCCGCATTGACGATGGCATCCACATTCAGTTTGGTGATATCGCCCTGTATGGCTGTGATGTGTGCATCGTGGGACATGATCTTCTCCTGTATGGTTTATAGACGATGCACAAAGCCGCTGCAGTAGAAAGGAGCCTGGGATTCTTCACTGGCCTTCGATTTGTGGCTGTCGCACAATGCGAGGCATGGGGATTTCAGAATTCGAGCTGATTGATCAGGCATTTCGGCAGGGCGGGACACCGACACACCCTCTGACACACATTGCCAATGGTGATGATGCCTCAGTGCATGCATTGCAGGATGGTATGGAGCTGGTTGTCAGCACGGACATCTCGATGGCCGGCGTTCACTGGCCGCATGACTTTCCTCTTGATATGGCCGCAGATCGGGCCATCTGCGCGGCATTATCCGATCTGGCTGCCATGGGTGCGGAAGGATGCTGGGCGTGGGTGTCGGTGATGACCACCAGCAGCGACGATGGCATGGCCATTGGTGCCGGTGTGAACGCCGCCCTTAAGCGCCATGGCATCGAACTGGCAGGGGGAGATACGGTGCATGCATCGTGCAATGCCATCGCTGTGACCGTGGCAGGACAGGTTCCGGAAGGGGTCGCCATGCGGCGAGATAAGGCTCAGGCCGGTGATGATATCTGGCTATGCGGAAATATTGGCCACGCCGCATTGGGGCTTGCCCAATGGCAGCAGGGTGAGCATGACGGGCCTTTTGTGAATGCATTTGCGCGAGTAGAACCGCTTCTGGAAACGGGCATCAGTCTGCGTAAGGCTGGGGTGCGATGCTGTATTGATATCAGTGACGGTCTGTTTCAGGACGCATCGCATCTTGCAGATGCATCGCATATTGCCCTCGACATACAGCTTCAGGACTGTCCTGGCTGGGACGCGCTGTGCCGGGCTACGGATATAGAAACGGCCGAGGCCATGGCGGCAGGCGGAGGCGAGGATTATGCGCTGCTTTTTACTGCACCAGCGGATTTTCGGTGGAAGCTTGAGGCATTGGCCGCGCATGTTGGCGTCTGCAAGGCCGGTGCGGGCGTGCAGCTATGGTGCGAGGGCCACAAACTGGATGTGACGGATAAGGGCTATGACCATTTTGCATGATGGACTGCGTTTTCTGGCGGCTGGTCTGGGCTGCGGCTGGTTGCCTGTGGCACCGGGCACATGGGGCAGTATTGCTTCGCTCTTTCCGGCCTGGATCATTGCCCATTACGTTGGGTATGAGGCGCTTCTGATTGGCAGCATGGCCGTGCTGTTGCTGGGATGCGCTATCTGCGCACGCCTGTTGCCGGAGCTGACGGAACAGGACCCGGCATGGATCGTCATTGACGAATGGGCCGGGCAATGGCTGTGTCTGGCGATATGTATTCCTTTTCTGGGCGCAGGTATTGTAAGTCTTGTAGCAGCCTTTGCGGCATTCCGGCTGTTTGATGTATGGAAACCATGGCCGATTTCCGCGCTGGAGCACAAGGGGCCGGCATGGTGGAGCATTATGGCCGATGATGTAATGGCCGGACTGATGGGAGGTGCAGCAGTGGCCGGAATCATCACAGTTGCTCAGCAGGGCGGAGCATGAGTCAGGCGCATCTTATTCTCAGTGAGAATGCACGCATGCATCTGGCCCAGGCCGGTACCACAACAGGGTGGTGGTCGACATGGCTGATGTCCGCAGGCGCCGATCGGGTGTCGGTGCACAGCCTGGATGGCGAATCGTGGCGGCAGGCAAAGGGCTGGCAGATATTCTTTGCCGAGGAATCCGAGCTGATGCGGGTCGCGCTGCATCATGAGCGCCGCCTGGGGGCCAACGAGGACGGCGAGAGAAATATCGTCGGCGCAGATCCGGTCGAGATGGGAAACCCGGACAGGCAGGCATGGTTTTACCGCCGGGGCGAGAAACAATGGCCCACGTTGCTGCTGCCGATTGGGGATGTGGCCTATCAGCGCTTTCATTATTTATCCCTGTTCAGCGGCGATCGGGCATTTCGGCCCCTGCATGTTTTTCTGGGCGATAGTGACGAGCAAAGTCAAAGCATTCCGCTTGAGCCGGGGCTGTATGGCCGCATTGAGGCTTCATTTGATGATGACCATATGCTGTTAAATGATAATGGCTACCTGCCTGAAGAGCAGCTTATGCACACGCTGCTGCGATATAATCTTAAAATCCGCTTTGCCGAATCCTGCACTGCCGGCGGTGCTGCGGCGCGGCTGGCACGTGTGCCCGGTGCTTCTGATGTGCTAGACCGAGGCTGGGTGACTTATTCCAATGAAGCGAAAAACAAGTTGCTGGGTGTTTCAAAGAGAACGCTAAAGGCGCATGGCGCGGTCAGTCGGGAGGTTGTTGAGGCCATGGCTAAAAAGGGCTGCGATGATGAGTCCGTATGTGTGGCCATCAGCGGTATTGCCGGGCCGGATGGGGGCAGTGATGACAGGCCTGTCGGCACAGTCTGGATGGCCACCGCATTGTCGGCAAAGGACGTGAAAAGCCGCCAGTATTCGTTTACCGGCAGCCGCACCGAAATCCAGTCACGGGCAGTGGTTTATGCTTTCGCACTAGCACTGGAGTATCTCTCCAGCAGTTGAGTGGCCACTTTCGCTAGGAGTAGATATTAGCAGGCTATCATGCGTTACACAGGTAGCTCTTTCAGCGTTATTGGAAGCAGTCTGGTCCCGAAAGACAGCTGGGATATACCAAACGGTGACTCATCTCTTTAGGATAATTAATGCCCATAAATTACAACCAATTACTAAAATTGGAAAAAATGCCGTTATATAATACCCATTCACTGCAAGGATTACCGAAGAAAGAATCAGTGGGATAGTGCCCGGCCCAGGTATCAAACCCGCAAGTACCAAAACCCCAGCCAGCACCATTCCATTCATGAAGCAGTATATTGCTACCCCAACGCATATTAACGCTGATATGATCATTCACTTTCTCCAAAACAAGACAGCTACTTGTTTATGCGGGTCTTCTAAAAGAATAGCAAAGCAAGACCAAAATAGTTTACTGGAACAGTTAAGATCACTTTCACGGCAACCGCAGTCAAAACAGTTTAATATAGAGGTTATCTCCGTCGTAATGAGGTGTAGGTATCATGTGTCAGCTGCTCGGTATGAATTGCAATGTGCCCACGGATATCCTTTTTTCCTTCGAGGGGCTCCGTGCCCGTGGTGGGGTTACAGATGAACATAGCGATGGTTGGGGTATTGGCTTCTTTGAGGGGCCAGGTTGCCGCTTGTTCATTGACACCAAGCCATCGGCACAATCGCCTGTTGCCGTGCTGGTACAGCAATACCCCATTCATTCCCTGAATGTCATTTCCCATATCCGCAAGGCCACGCAAGGAAAAATTTCATTACAAAACACACATCCATTCCTGCGAGAGATGTGGGGACGGTACTGGCTGTTTGCGCACAATGGTAATCTGGAGCATGTAGCCACGTATCAGGGCTGTTATCGCCCTGTAGGCGATACCGACAGCGAGCGGGCCTTTTGCCTGATGTTGAACACTTTGCATGCCCAGTTTGACAAACAGCCACCATTGCCGGAGTTGTATGCCGCCTTGAGTGACATCAATACTAGGCTCGCAAACCAAGGAACGTTGAATTATCTGCTATCTAATGGCGAATACATGTTTGCCCACTGCGTCACGCAGTTGAGTTATATCATACGCCGGGCTCCTTTTGGTCCAGCACATCTGATAGATCAAGATGTCACCGTTGATTTCCATGAACTAACCACTATGCGCGACGTCGTAGCCATCATTGCCACCTTGCCCCTGACTGATAATGAGACATGGACAGACATCAAGCCTCGTGAGCTCTTGGCTTTTCAGCATGGTGAAGTTGTTGTCTGATAGGTCGTATCGTCAAGTCTTAAATCAGCATTCTATATCTGAAAAAATCTGACTATAGTTATTTCCATGAGAAGTAGAGATAGCGGATAAATAATAACAAAGACGCCCAAAACCATGCCGATTATTCAGGAAACCTTTGAGATAAAATTTTCACCCGAAACGGTCTTTGATCTGATCGATGAAGTTGAAAAAACATCTAATTATAGTGAAATTCTTAAAGGGGTTCAGGAAATTGGACCTGATGTTTATCGCTACTCAATTAGCGTGGCAGGCATTCCCCTCGTTTGGGATGCGAAAGTAACAGAGCGCACTCGACCCAAACGAATTTCCTGGGTATCTCTTCGTGGCATTTCCTTGGAAGGATCATTCACGTTAAAGCCTACTGATACGGGTACGAAAGTATTTTTTGCCATGGAATACAATATTCGGAATCGCCTTTTGGCCATGGTGTTAAATCCTTTTATTTCTCCATTGGCCAAGAAGGTTGCTTCGGAAACGATTAGAAATATCAAAAAAGGATTAGACAAATCTTCCATTTGAATGATCGCTGTTGTCAGGGTTTTTCGATCATTCAAAGTAAGTGCAGCGCATCCGGCAGGTCGGCAATCGATGGAAGTACAAGGTCAGCCTTGATGCCGGTTTGCCTGACAAATTCCTCACGGTATTTGCCCGTTTGCACCAGTGCTGTTTTTAATCCTGCATTCTGTGCACCTCCGATATCCGACTCGATATCGTCACCTACCATCAGGCAGTTTTCGGGCGTGACATCAAGTTTGGTGCAGATGCCAAGAAAGAAGTCCTGTGACGGCTTGCCAAGCACAGTGGCCTGCTGGCCCGTGGCATATTCGATGGCGGCAACAAATGGCCCCAGATCCAGATGCAGGCCGTCCGGTTTCTGCCAGAAACGGTTTTTGTGCAGCGCCAGAAGCTTCGCACCATCCATAATCATGCCGAAAACCTGTTTCAGGACTTCGGGAGAGTAACCTTCGCCGCCGACATCGCCCATCACGACATAATCCGGGGCTGTATCGGTCTCACTCACGCCCCGGAAATCCTCTTTCAACGATTCACGGACAAACAGAGCCGCACCTGTCTTGCCGATGACCTGCACTGCAAGGGCTGCGGGGGTGAATATTTCCTCTTCACTGATCTGGATATCCATATCCTGCAACTTTTCGGCGATGGCCCGGCGGGGCTGCGTTGTCGTGTTGGTGATGCCTGCAATGGCGTATCCCTTCTCGCGCAGTGCGGCAACCACTTCGGGCGCACCCCGGATAATCTGGTCACCGATATACAGTACGCCATCCAGATCGAG
>JBHHXG010000085.1:0-5971 GCA_046756985.1 Mariprofundaceae bacterium
CGACTGCCGAAAGCTGGATAATCAATCATATCATGAAAATCGATATGCACCTGAAAACCTGCGTCAACAAGACTACCTGATCTGCAACATCTGGCCGGGCCTTCCGAGGTTAAATCCCCTCCGCGTAGCTGACCCTGCCATCTGCAGCAAAGACCGGTGTCGTTAGGTACTTCTCACCACCATCTGGAAATATGACGATAATTTCTCCAGCCCTGTCTTCTGCCGCAAGGCGTTCGGCAACCTGCAAGGCAGCGACCAGCGCACAGCCGCAGGACTGGCCCGACAGGATGCCTTCCTCTGCTGCCAGTCGCTGCGTGAGTTCGTATGCCTTCTCGGTGCTCACGCCAATTTTCTCATCGTGCACCGTTGCATCGTAAATACCGGGTACGATACTGGATTCGATGTGCTTGAGTCCTTCAATGCCGTGGAAGGGAGAATCCGGCTCGGCAGCCACGATCTGAATATCCGGCTTCATGCGTTTCAGGTAACGGCCAGCGCCGATCAGTGTGCCGGAAGTACCGATGGAAGCGACAAAGTGCGTAACCCTCCCTTCGCTGTCGCGCCAGATTTCAGGCCCGGTGGATTCCTCATGCGCCTTTGGATTGGCCGGATTGTTGTACTGATCCGGTTTGAAATAGAGCTCGGGGCTTTGCTCAAAAACACGGCGGCATTCAACAATGGCGCCATCTGAACCCTCCAGCGGATCGGAAAAGACCAGATCGGCTCCAAAGGCGCGGCAGATACGCTTGCGTTCGTCCGAGACATTGCCGGGCATGACAAGCCGTACCTGGAAACCCATGGCTGCGCCGATCATGGCCAGGGCAATGCCGGTATTCCCGGATGTGGAATCCAGAATAATTTTATCCCTTGTTAACAGACCCTGCTTTAGGCCATCGCGAATCATCCATAGTGCCGGGCGGTCCTTGACGGAGCCGCCGGGATTGAAGCGTTCCAGCTTGGCATGAATGCGGATGTTGTCGGGTAGATGACGGGCCATACGCTGTATCTGCGCCAGCGGCGTATTGCCAATCAGATCAAGAATATTATTCAAATAACACTTCCAAAAATGTATAATATATCAATTAACACAAAACTAGCGTGTATTTTGTGTCGTGCCAAGCTGATTTTTAATCGTTTCCATATCATGTTCCGGAAATGGCCACGTGTGTGCATCTGTATGTAGTAGAAAATCCTTAAGTTTGTCCGGACAGATACCCATGGTTCGCAGGCTTTGCAGTGTTGTGGCCTGATTACGCTTGGCGAGTCGCTGACCATGGGTATCCTGCAACAGGGCATGATGAATATAAACGGGTTCCGGCAGCCCCAGCAAGTGTTGCAGTATGCGGTGTATCGCGGTGCTGGCCTGCAGATCACGCCCCCGGATGACATGAGTGATACCCTGTTTGGCATCATCTACGACAACAGCCAGATGATAACTGAACTGAATATCCTTGCGGCCGATGACAAGATCGCCATGCAGATGTACAGGGTGGCGCTTGCCATGCTCATCCCGCCAGCTTAAGGGTTTTCCAATGGCTTCCAGCGCTCTGGCCGCATCCAGTCGCCAGGCAAACAGTTCATGGCGCATACGCTGCTCTCGCTCGCTGACAGGCAGAACACGGCAGATGCCAGGGTAGTGTAATGTCTCGTCTTCGGCATGTGGCGCTGCGCCCATGCGCTTGATTTCCTCCTGGATGTGCCTTCGCGTACAGAAACAGGGATAAATTACACCCAGTCGGCGTAATACATCAATCGCTTCCCGGTAGCGGGCAAGGCCCTGACTTTGATAGTGAACTGGAGTATCCCATTTTAGTCCGAGCCAGTCCAAGTCACTCAGTATGGCCTCGGCATATTCCGGTCTACATCGCGTATAGTCGATGTCCTCAATACGCAGCAGCAGATCGGCAGCATGTGTCTTCGCCCACTGCTGGCAGACCAGCACGGAATAGGCGTTGCCGATATGCAAGAGTCCCGTCGGACTTGGCGCAAAGCGGGTGCGCAGTTGCATGCAGGAAAATCAGGCCGATTGCTGGATAGAGGTCATGGTATTATCGCTGGCCGGCGGCAGGATCAGCGGCTGGCCTTCCTGAATACGTTCCGGACGCATCAATATCATGATGTCATCACCGGCGGCAAAGCGGAAATCATCATGTGGAAGGCAGGACTTGCCATCACGGACAATCGTCATCGGCTGCACGCCATGCGGGATGCGCACATCCGCCATGCGATGACCAATCAGCAGCGAATCCTCTTCCACTGTTCTCATTTCAAAGACCAGACGTTTGCGATAGGCCTGATCATTCCAGTACGTGAAGCTGTATGGTTTGGCGAACAGACGTTTGGCCTGCAGCTGGTGCATGAGGCGTGCGTGTTTGCTGTCATCGTCTTCCTGCAGGGCGACATAAACCTCGTTTACATGAAACTCATCCTTGGCCAGTTGCGCAATCAGCAGGTTATGATCCGAGGAACCGGTCATGACCACTGCCGTTCCGACTTCTTCAGCATGTGCGATTTCCATGTACAGCGGGTCCAGTGCGTTTCCACGCACGGCGGTATAACCTGACCGTTGCAAGTTGTTGACGACTTCAGCGTTAAGGTCAAGGAAACGGACTTCGCGGTCTTCTCCCAGCGCCCGACCAAGTTCCGCGCCGATCTGCCCGCCGCCAATAATCAGTACGGAGCGGTCATCACCGCCTTCAACCTTCAGCATATGGCTCAGTGGTTCCGCCAGCGAGCCATAAATGAATACGGAAAGAATGATAATGATATAAACCAGCGCCAGCAGTAGATCACTTTGCGCCGATCCGTTCTCCTTGAGGATCAGTGCAAACAGAGATGTGATGGCGGCGGCAACCACGCCGCGGGGCGCCATACCGGCGAGAAAGGCGGTTTGTGACCAGTTCAGCCTGGTGCCAAAGCAGGAAACTACGGCAACGAGCGGGCGGGCAATCATAGCGAGGATCAGGAATACGACGAGTCCCTGCCATAAATAATCACCCAGGATGGCCAGATTAAGATTTGAAGCCAGCAGTACGAACAACACCGAAATCAGCAGGATCGAAAGGCTGCCCTTGAAATGACGCAGGCGCTGAATGTCTGGGAGTTCCGTGTGTTGCAATACAGCGCCTGCCATAAGCACAGCCAGCAGTCCGGCCTGTGAGCTGATGGAATCGGCAAGCAGAAAAAGCCCCCATGCCGAGGCCAGTGTGGCGATGGTACGAAGTTCAAGATCCTTGATCAGCGCTCCGGCCAGCACCCAGGCAAGCAGCCAACCTCCGGCCAGCCCGATGGCCGCGCCGACGGCGAATTTTACAAATATATCCTGAATGATGAATATACTTTGCAGGTCGGGTGTAAGCGCAACCTGCAGCATGACAATAGCAAGAATGGCGCCCACGGCATCAACCAGCATGGCTTCACTGGTCAGAATATGGCTGATGGTGCGATCCAGTCTGACCTGACGCACAATCGGCATGATGACAGTAGGCCCGCCAACGGCGACAAGCGCGCCAAAAAGCAGGGCAGTCGGCCAGTCCATATCAACAAGCAGATGCACTGCAGCACCACCAAGCAGCATAGTCAGCACAGGTCCGAAGATAAGCAGGCGTCCGACCACCCATCCATGTTCACGCAGGGCTTTCAGATTCAGGTTCAAACCACCCTCAAACAGAATGATGGCCAGACCCAGTTCAATCAGCGTATGCAATGCCGGCTCAATGGACTCAGCATGCAGCCAGTGCAGGCCAAAGGGGCCAAGTGCCATGCCTGCCAGTAGCCACAGTGAAATCGGCGGAAGTTTCATGCGAATCGATGCCATCTGGGCGACAACAGCCACAAGCACGGCAATGACGAATACAGCTGTTGGATTGGCGCTTAATTCAATGGGCATGTTTTTTGTCGCAGGGGCACATCTGGATGCATGTCTGAAAGGCTGCCGCGTTGCCGGTGAGGCGGCAAGCTGAATATGTCGTCTATGGCCACAGCCTGTTGACATAGTGGGGTTTCTGCGTATTGTTCGCGCCGCATTTGTTGGCTCCCAAGGTTGGAGCAAGGAGAAATATTAAGTGGCAAATCATGCATCTGCATTAAAACGCGCCCGCCAGGACGTAAAAATCCGTCTGCGCAATCGTATTCAGAAGTCCACCATGCGCACTGCGATCAAGCAGGTGCATACTGCGATTGCTGCCGGAGATCAGAAGGCGGCCAATGAAGCGCTTAAGAAAGCAATTTCATTGATTGATCGTGCTGGCCGCAAGCGCCAGATCCATCCGCGTCAGGCTGCGCGCCGTGTTTTGCGCCTGAATGCACACGTCAGGGATATGTCTGCCTGAGAATATCTGTACCCGTTACTAAAAAGCCCGCCCGGTTAATTGCCTTGGCGGGCTTTTTTGTGCTTGGTTTCCGCCGCACGGTTCTTAGGATGCGCCCATGAGCCAGAAGCCATCTGATCGCCAACTTCTCATTTTTCAGGGCACAGTGGCCCTATCGGACTTCCGCCACAAGAAACTTCTGGACGAACTGCACCGCGTTGCTCCTGCGATTCGTTTGTTACACGCCATCCACATCCATATCGCCGAAGTAGGCGAGACATGGACGGAGAATGATGGGGATCGCCTGGCTGCTGTGCTCGGGCAACCTCTACAGCCTTTTACTTCTGACGATAGGGGTGGCCTGTTTCTGGTAGCACCACGCATCGGTACGATTTCACCATGGTCGTCAAAAGCGACCGATATTGCCCTGCTTTGTGGTATTGCTTCGCTGTCGCGGTTGGAGCGCGGTATTGCCTATACAGTTTCTCCGGTGGATGCCGGTAAACGCGATGCAGTTGCGGACTTGCTGCATGATCGCATGACCGAGTCCGTTCTTGCCGATGTCGCCGACTTGTCAAAGTTGTTTGACCATCACGAGCCACAACCGCTGACGACTGTTGATATTCTGAATGGTGGGTATGCCTCCCTTGAAACAGCCAACCGTGATCTGGGCCTTGCTCTGTCTGAAGATGAAATCAACTATCTGCTGGAAAATTTTATAAAGCTGGGCCGGAATCCGTCGGATGCCGAGTTGGTGATGTTCGCTCAGGCTAATTCCGAGCACTGCCGACACAAGGTTTTCAATGCTAACTGGGTGATTGATGGCAAGAAACAGGATCGGTCACTGTTTTCGATGATTCGCCATACGCATGAAACAAATCCCGGCGGCACGATTGTTGCCTACAAGGATAATTCTTCAGTTATTGAAGGAACGCACGCACAGCGCTTTTACCCGGATGCGGATGCCAGCTATGCACGCCATGCCGATGACGCACATATCTTGATGAAGGTCGAGACGCATAACCATCCGACAGCTATTTCCCCTTTTGCCGGTGCGGCAACAGGCTCGGGCGGCGAAATCCGTGATGAGGGCGCGACCGGTGTTGGTGCAAAACCCAAGGCTGGCCTGTGCGGGTTTTCGGTATCCAATTTGCGTATTCCGGGTTTTGAGCAGCCATGGGAAACTGATTTCGGCAGGCCGGGACGCATTGCCTCAGCGCTGGATATTATGATTGAGGGTCCAATCGGCGCGGCAGCCTTCAACAACGAATTTGGCCGCCCGAATATCTGCGGTTATTTCCGCAGCTATGAGCAGCAAGTGGGAAGCGAACTTCGCGGCTATCACAAGCCGATCATGATTGCTGGCGGTGTTGGCAATGTTGACTCCAGACATACATACAAGCGTGAAGTGCCGGCGGGCTGTCTGATTATCCAACTGGGCGGTCCGGCCATGTTGATTGGTCTGGGCGGTGGCGCTGCCTCCAGCATGGATACCGGTGCCAATGTCGAGGCCCTGGACTTTGATTCGGTGCAGCGCGGTAACCCGGAAATGGAACGGCGCTGTCAGGAAGTGCTGGATCGTTGCTGGCAGATGGGTGAGAAGAACCCGATTCTGTTTATTCATGACATTGGTGCTGGCGGGCTGTCCAATGCCGTGCCGG
>JBHHXG010000086.1:0-5956 GCA_046756985.1 Mariprofundaceae bacterium
TGCGAGCAGGACGGTCGGATTGGTCTTGCCTCCACACTGACTGCTTTTGAGAAAGGAAATTGGCAACTGACGCCGAACCTGCTGGCCGTGCGCGGTGTGCTGGTGAGGATGCGAACTGAGGCGCCCCAGACGATGTACCATGAAATCCGACAGTTGCCGCCGGGATGCTATGCGATGGCTAGTGCGGATGGATCAATGGATTTGCGCCGCTACTTTTTTCTGCCTGAGCCTGATCAGCCGCAGGAATATGCCCCGCAGGAAATAGTCACCCATGTGGAGAGTCTTCTGGATGAGGCATTTCTTCTGCGTACGATTGCGGACAAACCGATGGGTGTCTTTCTTTCCGGTGGTGTAGATTCTTCGCTGCTAGCCGAATCCCTGGCCAGGCAGATGAGCGGATCCCTGCATACATTTTCAGTACGTTTCGGGGATGGGCCTGTGGATTATGATGAAAGCAGTTACGCCCGGCAGGTCGCTGAACATATCGGTAGCGAACACGTAGTTCTGGATGTCAGTGCCGATGCTTCGGAAGTGCTGGAGCAGCTGGCAACTGCCTTCGACCAGCCGGTTACCAATTCATCAGCGCTGCCAACCTGGCTGATCAGTAAAGCGGCAAAACAGCATGTGGATGTCGCCTTGTCGGGCATCGGCGGTGATGAGTTTTTCGGGGGCTATCCCCGCTATCTGGGTATGGCCTGGCATGAAAGAATGCAGTCTCTTCCCTGCCGAAAGCTGTTGTTGAAGATTATCAGCAGGGCTGGCGAGGGAGCCGGCAGCCGCAATCTTCGCAGCCGGCTGCGCCGTTTCCTTGAAGGATTGGAGGAGCCGTCGGCACAGGCATACAGACGCTGGACATGCGCGACCGACAGCCACTGGGACGATATGTTTGCGCGGCCGCAACAAGCCATGCCGGAGGAAAAATGGCTTTCAGCGGCCCAGGCACACGACGGACTGGAAGCGTTGTTGCAACGCTTCGGATCAGTCAATGGCGCCATGGCTTATGATATCCTGACATATTTGAGCGACGACCTGCTGGCTTTGGGCGACCGCATGAGTATGGCGCATGCGCTGGAACTACGGGCACCATTTCTTGATCCGGGACTTTTATCGCTGGTACTGACGCTGGATGTATCCCATAAGGTGGGCGGATCGCCGTGGCGCGAGGGCCTGAAACTGATACTGAAAACGATTGCCAGAAAACGCCTTCCATCAGCCATCGTTGATCGCCCCAAGCAGGGTTTTATGGCGCCGGTCAAACACTGGTTGCGTAGCGAGCTTGTGCCAGACATTGAGCGGCTTGCCAGCGGCCGGCCACTGGGGGGTCTGTTGCGGCCGGAGTTTGTCCGCCATGAATGGGAAAGGCATCAGTCAGGATGGGATCGGTCGGATGTTCTGTGGGGTTTGCTGCTGTTGGACCGGTGGATGGAGCAGCGTGACTGGAATTTTGATGTCTAGTCTGCGCGTCCTTGTTGTGACCGATGTGTCGGCCGAAACAGTTCATGGCGGCGCCGAGCGCATGCTGCATCACCATCTGCGAGCGCTGACCGAGGCGGGGATGGAAGTCACGGTATTAACGAAGCAGCCGGCCGCGGATGCGCCAGCTGTGGTTGAGTTGCCTGTGGGCGTGACGGAGCATCGCCTGGATTATAATGGAGACAGAGGCCTGGTTGGGCTGCGGCAAATAAGACGTGGCGCCAGACTCTGGTGGAAAGAGCAACGGCATGCCTTTGATGTGGTTATCGCCGAACAGCCGTTTGTCATGTGGGCGCTGCTGCGCGCCGGTTGCCGCCTGCCACGCCTGCAGGTCTGTTATTCCTTCGCCTTTGAAGAATATGCTACACGCCATGGGCTGGACTGGAACTGGAAACACCGGCTGATTACATCTGCCATGCGCCATCTGGAAGCCGGGGTTTATAACAGTGCCATACACATGCTGGTGCTTAGCGATTATACCCGGCATCGATTGAAAGAAGTCTTCGGGAGAGGCAGCGAAGTGTCGGTCGTATATGGAGCTGCTGATATGCCGGATGTCATTGATGCCGTGACTCGTGGCTATTTGCGTGCCAGATATGGATGGGAAGGACCGGTTATTGTGACTTTGCGCAATCTGGTTCCGCGCACCGGGGTGGATCTGCTTGTTCAGTCAACAGCGATGTTGCGTTACCAATACCCTGACTTGCGCTGGTGTGTGATCGGTTCGGGGCCTTTGCTCGAGCCTTTACAGAATCTGGCGGCCGAGTTGGGTGTGGCAGAACAAATTGAGTTTACCGGGTTTCTGCCGGAAGCGGAGGTGTACAAACGATTACAGGCCGCTGATCTATTCATGTTGCCGACGAGGGCGCTGGAAGGTTTTGGCCTTGTCACCGTGGAGGCCAATGTCTGTGGCCTGCCTGTTGTGGCCACACCAGTGGGGGCAAACAGCGAAGTTGTCACCAGCGTGCCACATAATCGCTTGGCCAGAGACGCCAGTCCCGAAGCCCTGGCCGAGGCGGTGAAGGCTGCTCTTGCAGATATGAATACGGTGGATATGGAGCACATGCGCGAGGAGATTCGCCAGACAGTATTAAGCCGTTATGGTTGGGTTATGCACGACCGTGGCTTTAGGCGATGTATCGAGGCGCTGGTCGATTAGTGCGGATTCTGCATCTGATAACGCGTATGGATGGCGGCGGATCGGCGGTCAATACGCTGACCTGTGCTACCGAACAGCAACACCGTGGCCATGAGGCTGTACTGGCATTCGGGCCAAGTCTCGAGTCGGAGATGTCCGGGCAGGAGCACAGCCGGGTTGATGAGGGCCTGCGCGAATTCCGTGATGCAGGGGGTCGCATTGAAACGGTTGAGGCATTGAGGCGTCGCCCCGGCCTACATGATTGGCAGGCCTATCGCCAGATTTACCGGCTTCTCAAGCCGGGATTTGATATTGTACATACGCATACATCCAAGGCCGGCGCACTGGGCCGGCTGGCGGCAGCCGGCAGGACAAAGGTTGTGCACACGCCGCATGGACATATTTTCCATAGCTATTTTGGTTCTGTAGCGACTTATTTCTTTGTGCTGGTTGAGCGTTGGCTGGCTGGAAGGACCGATGCCCTGATCGCTCTAACAGCAGCCGAACGCGATGATCATCTGCGCTTGGGTATCGGCACGGACAGCCAATGGCATGTGGTGCCCAGCGGTGTGGATGTGGCTGGTATTGCAGAGCGGGTCGCGGAACACCGCAAGGCATCAGAAACCACATGGGATGCGGTGAGCGTGGGCCGGCTGGTGCCGATCAAGGGGGTGGACCGCCTGCTCCGTGCCTGGGCGGTTGTCTGCCGGCAAAAACCGCATGCACGGTTGGCCATTGTTGGCGACGGACCGGAATGCGATAAGTTGCAGGCGATGTGCAACACCTTGAATATACAGGACAATGTGCATTTTGCCGGTTGGGATAATCCGGTTTCCTATCTGGCACAGGCAAGGTGCTTTTGCCTGCTTTCTCATAACGAGGGCATGGGTCGCGCCGTGGTCGAGGCGTTTGCAGCCTCGCTGCCCTGTGTCGTTGCCAACGTGTGCGGTCTGTGCGAGCTGATTGACGATAACGTCGGCGCCTGTGTCGATGCAGACGATAAAGAAGAGGTGGCGCGGGCTCTGCTTCGGGATTGGGGAGATGAAGTCCGCAGGGCAGCGCGAGCCCGTGCAGATCATTATTCCGTGAAAGCGATGATGAAAGGTGTACAGCAGGTCTATGAGCAGGTGCTGGAAGATGCGTAACATTTGGCTATTGCTATCATTGTTATGCCTCCCCTGCCTGCCGTCGATAGTAATGAATGGAGCTGTGGCATTTGCGTCTGAACTTAAAACAGATGCTTCACTGCCGGTAGGTGCCACACAGATATTGTTACCCAAGCGCGTGCTGATTGATGTTCGCAGCACCCATTCCGATGGTGCTCATGATATGGACACGTTGGTGGAGATGGCGCAAGAACGTGGTATCAAGGTGCTTGCCTTTACCGAACATGACCGGACAGGTATTCGCTTCGGATTGGCGCCTGTACCGGCTTTTTTGGGTTATAGTCTGGAGCGTCCGTCACTGTACACGACTGGTGTGCAATCGTTCTTCTCGGATCTTGCGCGCATGCGCAGCAAATATCCGCATATGGGGCTGATCGCCGGCACGGAATCAACGCCAGGGTATTACTGGACGGGTATACCCTTTCGCGACCTGACATTACACGAGGCGGAACGACATATCATTACGCTGGGCATTGAAACACCGACCCAGGTCGAGGCCCTGCCGAGCTACGACCTAAGACACGCGCCCGGACACCCCCATCTGTCTACCATGTTCTGGGGAACAATGATTGTCATTGCGCTGCTGCTGATGTTGAGACGACGCGAATGGGGGGCTGCTCTGCTCGGGCTTTCCGCCTTTGCATTGCTGTTATTGTTTTGGCCTGCTGACAAGATGGATGCGGACGCCGAATTTATTGATATAGCGCGACAGCAGGGGTTGTTCACGATCTGGGCCCATCCGGGTACGAACTCCGGCGTACGCGCAGGGCCGATGGGCATCCAGCTTGATACGCCGCCATACAGCAAGTGCGTGTTCATTGAACCGACTGCCGATGCCTTTGCCGCCATCTATGGCGATACGGATGTGAACACGGTAGCCGGTGGCCCTTGGGACCGTTACCTGATGGAGTATATGCAGGGGAGGCACGCGCATCCGATTTGGGGTGTCGCGGCCGGAGATTTTCATACCCAGGGCGAAGCCAATGAATATCTGGGCAATTTTCCGATGGATGTCTGGGCATCATCGTCGGCACCACAGGATGTGTTATCTGCCATGCGTGGTGGCCATGTAGTGGCATGGGGGCTGCCGAAAGACCGCAATTTGCGGATGCAACAATTGTCTTTGACGGACGAGCGGGGCGCACACCTGATTGCCGGTGATGAGAACAGCGTATATGGGGGTGTAACCGTGCACATTCGGCTTGTGGAAACACCTGCCGCAATAGAAACAGCCGACACGATTTTTCCGGCGGAGCTGATCGTGGATGGCAAGGTGGCCATACACCCGATGCTTGCCGTTGGCGAACTTTCCCAAGTGAATTTGCAACTTGCACCTGGAGCGCATGTCGTGCGCCTTCGCATTGCCGCTGGCGCCATCCGCATGGTGGCCAATCCATTTCTGCTGCGGGTTTTCGGCTGATGCTGGTTGCCATCCATCAGCCAAACTATTTGCCATGGCCAGGCTTTTTTCATAAATGGCTGCTGGCCGATGCCATAGTGATTCTGGACACCGTGCAGTTTCATAAAAACGAATGGCAGAATCGCAACCGCATCAAAACAGGGCAAGGGGCGCAATGGCTGACCGTGCCAGTCACATACCGCTTTCCGCAAACGGTGCGTGAAGTCGGCATTGCACCAGAGCCATGGGTGCGCAGACATTGCGCCGCAATCGAGCAGGCCTATGCCAGAGCACCGTTTCTGGTTGATTACTGGCCTGATCTGAAAAAGATCATTATGACTCCACATGAGCGTCTGGCGCCATTAAATGCCGCGCTTATCAAGCAACTGGGGGATATGCTGGGATGCACCGCACCCGTATATCTGGCCTCGAAGATGGACGTGAAAACCGATAATCCAACACAACGTTTGATCGATCTGTGCAAAGAGGCGGGTGGCAATGCCTATCTGTCGGGTCGGGAGGGATACAACTATCTCGACAGGGAGGCCTTTTCTGACGCAGAGGTGGTTTTATGGTTCCAGGAGGTTGAAGCCCCCGTCTACCCCCAACTGCATGGCGAATTCATCTCACACTTGTCGGTCATCGATTTGCTGTTTAACTTGGGACCTGAAGCAAGTGGAATAGTCCGAAAAATGGGAGAGATAACACAGTGAGTACGGTTCTTACATTGGCGGCGCATCCCGACGATATGGAAATTGGTTGCGGCGGTACGATGGCCGC
>JBHHXG010000087.1:0-5750 GCA_046756985.1 Mariprofundaceae bacterium
CCCCACCCAGTTACACAGCACATAGCCCTGTTCAGTCAGGTAACGGTGCAACTCAGATTCCAATACATCATCAAGGGCATCGGCATGCAATTCGACCATGATGAGCTTGGGATGGTGTTTGGCGAGGTTGAAGCCACGTAGTACAGCCAGGTCCATGCCTTCCACATCAATGGTTAAAAGATCAATCGGGGCATCCTTCCAAGGCGTTTCGGCAAGAATGGACTCGAGAGTCCGGACCGGGACAGTCTGTTTCTCCTGAAGTGGTTCCGTTGTCGCAGCAGCCAGATCGGGGTCAATCGTAGTGCCGAGGCCATATTTGCCAAACCGGTAGACGGTCGCAGTGCCTTCCTGATTGCCGACAGCCGCAAGTACATTGGTGTCATGCGGCCGGGCCATGTGAAAAGCCTGGATCTTGAGCGGATCAACATCCACATTCACGCCGCGCCAACCGCGTTTATACAACCAGTAGGTGTTGGAGAATTTGCGGGGATGATAGCAGCCCACATCGATAAAGACTCCAGGAGGGTGATCGTAAAACCAGTCGCGTAATACGACATCTTCACCATACTGGGAAAAGTGTCTGCGGGAAGCAGCCGTGATAAAGGTTTTGCGCAGCAGATATAGCCATCTCAGCAATTGTCTCATGCTGCACCCGTGCCAACCCGCCGGGCAGGTGGATAATTACGGTCGCGCTGCATTGGCATGATATTGCTGCAACCGGGCAATAATCCGACCGAATTTTATTTTTGCCGTCATTTTCAATGGAATATGGCGCTCGTCATCGGTCAACCACAGTTTGACCTTGCCCTTGCTGGAAAAGATGCCTTCGGTCATGAGCTTGGGTTCGATGACAAGGCAGTCAACAAAATCGCCCCACGGTGCGCGCAGCTGCTCTTTCCCCAGCACATTGACATGGATTTCATAGGTTTTTCGTGAATCAAAAATCGGCACTTTCACTGTTTGACCCTTCACCAGCGTTATGTTGCGGACAGTGAGAAAGGCGTCCAGCACATTCAGATGACCGGCCGGCACATCATAGACATCTGTGTGATCATGCTGGGTATAAGTCACCTGGTTCTTGCGCCACAGAAAGCGCGCCTGTTTTTTTGCATGGTATTTATTCTCATGCTGTTCGATATCAAACACAGTACTTTGCATCTTGCCCTGCCGACAAAGGCCCTCGGAAACAATTGTATCGCGAACCTTTTTGAACATATCGAAAAACTTGTTGGTTCGGGCGAAGGTATGTATCTGGTAACCGCCTTCCGCTTTGGCGCGGATGTTCATTGTGGCGCTGCCTGCATTGATGAACTCCCAGCCAACTGCAAAGTTCAGTTGTTCGCCGATGTAGGGAACACAAGCCTGCCTGGCCGGGCCTGCAATAGCATTGCAGGGGATCAGGCACAGAACCACGACAAATGATACAATCAGCGCCAATGCGAACCGTGCTGATACAGGGCGGGTCACCAGCTTCCCCACCACAGGCCCAACACAATGAACAGGGCAATGCCGCCAGCAAGACCGGCGATGTTGTTCATCTCCCGGTGTTGACGTACCAGGCTCCAGTCAAAGCTGCCGCCCAGGGCATGCCTGCTCCACTGTGGAATAAAACGTGGCACCTGAGTGGCATATTGACGGTAATCATCGCCAAAGGAGCCGGTCAGCATGGTTTCCTCCCGCTGCATGGTCGGCATAAAGATCAGCAGGAAAACAGCGATACCGGCCGGCAGCAGCCAGACATTGTGGCCTGCGACTAAAAAGCCCAGCGTGATCAGGAAATGCCCGACATAAAGTGGATGTCGGCACAGTGCATAGGGTCCGGTCTGGGTGACTTCACGCATCTTGTGGATATGTCCGGATGCCCAGATGCGTACAGCCTCGCCGAGAAGAATAAAAGGCAGGCCATAGAGCATGCTGTCAGCCGTCGGGCGTATGAAATAGAGCGCGGGAATTGCGCATGTGATGCTGAGCGTGATGCGATGCTCCAGCACCAGCTTGCGCCAGCCGGAAACGGTTATTTCGGTGTTATCCACCGGCTTCATACAAGGCCTCCAGAATGGCAGAGGCCTGAATCTTCTCCATACAGATGAAATGGTTGCAGCTTCGTTTGAAGCAGGGACCACAGGCCGGGTTGGATTCGATATGCCAGTGTTTTTCTCCTATCGGGCCGGATCGCCAGGATGCGGAAGGCCCCCAGAAGGTAATGGTGGGCGCATTCAGCGCCGCCGCCAGATGCAGTATACCGGTATCGGCGCCGATCACTGCCCGTGCATCCGCCAGCAGACCGCACAATGCTGACATGTTCAGGCGTTCGGGCAAGACTATTGCAGCGCTGTTCTCTGCAAGGTGTTTTGCCATTTCATGTTCCGCTGTATTTCCCCATGTATAAACTGGTGACCATGACTTCGACGTGATGCCATCGGCAACGCCCTGCCAAATTTCGGCGGGGAGCTGTTTGGTCTGCCAGCCACCGCCAATATGCAGGATCACATATGAGTCGGGTGACAGAGTCTGTTGCTGTTGAATCTGCCGGCCTGCTTCACGCATAGAGTCTGTCACCGGAATGTGCGGAGATATATAAGGGATGGGGTCATCAGGTTGCTGCATGATGTCAGACGTAAACGGCGCAGCAGCAATACGCCGGCACTGCTGCACGATATGTCGTTCTTGCGGGTGAAAGCGGGCCGTTCTGGTTAACAGGATACTGGCTTTCTCGCGTGCATGCTGCGCATCAAATCCAAAAACCGGTGAGGCGATCAAGCGGGCAAGCAGGCTGGATTTGATCAGACCCTGAAGGTCAATCACTATATCAAAGCGCTGCTTACGCAGTGAACAGACAGTATTCCAGGCCGCGCGTAACGGATTCGGGCCTTTCAGGGCAATGCTGTGCACGCGGACCTGCTCGGGAAATACCTCGGTGACAAAGGCATAGCGGCTATCAACCAGCCAGTGGACCTCGGTCACTTCAGGGTGAGACAAAAGATCGTCCAATGCCGGCATGGCATGAATGATGTCGCCGAATGCAGAAAGCTTGACGACAAGCAGCTTCATCCATGCCGCCTGTGGAGATTACTCTTCATGGAATCTTCCGGCTGGGTTCTCATGCAAGCATTTCCAGGCAGGCGTCACGCACCATTTCCGGCAGGATGTTGCCCATGCAAGGATGTCCGGGAACGCTGCATTCACGCTGCAGGCACGGGCTGCATGGCGCCGGTTCATACAAAATACGGGTCCGCGGTCCGGAAGGAGAGGTGCGCTCCGGGTCAGTGGCGCCAAAAATAGCAACAACGGGGCGATCCAGGCCTGCAGCAATATGCATCAGTCCCGAATCATTGGTGAGCAGCAAGCGGCAGGCCGACATGATTTGCAATGCCTGCTGCAATGTGGTTTCACCGGCAGCATTCCATGATGCGCCGATCAGCTTGTCCAGACACTGGGCACCAATTTGATGTTCAGCCGAGGTCCCCAGGATAACGGGCTGCCATCCTGATTCGGTAAGCCATTTAAGGATGTGGGCATAGGCCTCAGCCGGATAACGCTTTGCCCCGCCGAACTGGGCACCCGGAGCCACGCAGATGGTGTGATTCGGTTCAAGGCCATGCTCCTCAAGCAGAAACCGGCCCGCTTCGACGCCACCGGCAGGCGCATGCAGGCGTACTTCGCGTTCAGGGATCGGGATGCCCATTTGTTCAGGTAAATCCAGATAATAATTGCGATGATGTTCGCTCCTGAGGCTGATGCGTGGGCGGGGCGCATCGGTGAGTAAAAGCCGCCGCCACTGGCCACGAAAGCCAATGCGCCTTTTAATTCCCGCATCTCTTGCCTGCCATGCCGAACGAAAACTGTTCGGAAACAGGAATGCAATGTCAGCATGCTGTGGCGTATCCGGACGAAAACTGGCGCCTGGCAGGGCAAGATAGGGTAGCAGTTCTTTTAACCATGCTCGACCAAAAATACTGACCTGTTTCGCGTTGAAATATTTAACAGCCGCAGCCATAGCCGGCTGTGCCATCACCGCATCGCCAATCCAGTTGGGTGGGAAAAGAACGAGATGTCCAATATCACGCGATACGGGCATGACAGATCAGTGTTGGCTGCAGGGTTTGCAAATAAAGACCCAGTCTTCACATGTGGTGAATGGGAACAGACCGCTTCCGGTTTCCGTACGGGACTCTTCGATGATATCAAAGTGACGGGCCAGTGTTTTTGTAATGCCATGATATGAATAACAATACAGGCGGGATGTATCATTCATTGCAGGAGAAAAACGCTCCAGCAGATAATGCAGTCGTGCGGCGAGAGGAGAGAAGGTCTGCAGGCTCAGCATGAAAGTCCCATCCGGTTTGAGCAACCGCTCCACTTCATTCAGGACCAGTTCAGGGTTCATCACATGGTTGAGCGTATTCACACACAGGATAAAGTCATAGCAATGATCCGGTTTGGGAATGTTTTCCGCCATGACCGGCAGGAATTCCCCTTCCGGCAATTCTCCCGGATAGGCGCGGCGGAAGTCTTCAAGTAGTGGATCAACAAAGGTTTTCTCGCCCTGCTCGATAAAGCGGCTGATGCATGTCGGGCCACAACCGATTTCTAGAATAGATGCATCTTTCGGCAAGGACGCTGCATGGCGCTGCATGATTGGAAGATAGCAGCTTTGTGCATGTGAAAGTTCGTCTTCGAGCACATCCTGTCCGTGCCAGTGCTGCTGTTCACACTTTTGTGATTCAGCCCACCGGCTCTGGGTGATGGGGCTATGGCGTGCCATAAACAACCTCGGTGATTTCCGGGACCTGTTCAAGGATGCGCCAGCGTCGGTGTGTCCACAGCCACAGCTCAGGACGCTCGTGGATGGCGGCTTCCAGCGGCCTGTTGATGTGGCGCATGGCTTCAATGGCATCCGCATTTTTATCTCCGCTGAGCGGCGGCATGTCGATTGGGTGGAGCCGCATTCGGAAGCGGAAATCCCTGCCCAGCCGTTGAAAGGTCAAGCTGAAAACAGGCGTGCCCTTCAATGCAAACGTGGCAGGCAACGTCGTGGTGTTGGCCATATGGCCCAGAAACGGGATTGGTATGCCATTTGACAGGTGCTGATCCAGCAGAATGTACACACTGTTGCCCTTCTTCAATTCCCTGGGTAGCCAGCGTAAGCCCTCCTGGCGCGGGCGCATGGATGCGCCAAAACGCTCACGGCATTGTTTTACAAAATGCTCAAGGGATGGTTGTTTAATTGACCGGTAAATGCAGTTCGGGTCGGATACAAGCGTGGAGTACATCACGCCGCACATCTCCCAGTTGCTATAATGATAGGCGGCGATGAACGCGCCCTTGCCTTGCGCCAGGGTAGCGTGAAATTCGTCTTCTCCCTCCACCTGTATGCGCGATTTCAAAAAGGCTCTGGAGCGCAGAAATACATGCGGCATTTCAAATATGGTTCGCCCCATTTCAGCAAAGGATTCGCGTGCGATATGCTGGCGCCAGCTTCTGTCACGGCCCGGGTAAATACGCGCCAGGTTTCTGTGGGCCACATCCCGGTGGCGCCTGTCCAGATAATATCCTGCCCGCCCGAGTCCGGCTCCGATGGCGCCGGCCAGCCGCACAGGCAGCCAGCGTATCAGCTGAAAAAGAACTCTTACGGCGACTGCCGACAGGATATCCACGAGTTATAAAGATTAATCAGAGAGCTTGGTTGCCTCATCGACAAGCATGACAGGGATATCGTCACGGATGGGGTATTGCAGTTTGCATGCGTC
>JBHHXG010000088.1:0-5726 GCA_046756985.1 Mariprofundaceae bacterium
TGCAATGCCTGGAACAGTATCAGCGAGGAAACACGGGATGCCCCCGCAGTCAGGGGTGGCAAGGCAAATCCCTTGCGCATCGAGACCATCACCGAGATAGACAGCAAGAAGAGCCCGCGCCGAAGCAGTGGCCTGCCCGAGCTTGACCGTGTACTTGGGGGAGGGTTTGTGCCCGGCTCCGCGGTGCTGATTGGCGGCGATCCCGGCATTGGTAAGTCCACGCTGCTTTTGCAGGCGTCATGCAAACTGGCGGATCAGGGCACCGTGCTTTATATCACTGGCGAGGAATCGACCCGGCAGATCCGGATGCGTGGCGAACGCATCGACGCCCTGCATGAAGATATCCATCTGGCCGCCAGCACGGAACTGGAGAGCATGCTGGCAACGATTCACAAGCTAAAGCCTGCAGCCGTCGTTATTGACTCCATTCAGACCACGGTCACCAGCCGCCTGACTTCCGCCCCCGGCACCGTCGCCCAGGTCCGGGACTCTGCAGCCGCCCTGATCCAGAACGCCAAACAGATGGGTTATGCGCTTGTGCTGGTCGGTCATGTCACCAAAGACGGTAGCATTGCGGGGCCCAGAGTGCTGGAGCATATGGTGGATGCGGTGCTTTATTTTGAAGGCGATCGCGGCCATGCTCACCGCATCCTGCGTGCGGTCAAAAACCGATTTGGTCCGGCTGGTGAAATCGGTGTGTTTGAAATGAGCGATCGTGGCCTGCTTGGCATCGATGACGCATCAAAACTGTTTCTGGCCGAACGTGCCACCGATGTACCGGGCTCGGTGGTGCTGGCATGCATGGAGGGTACACGGCCTTTGCTGGTGGAAGTACAGGCGCTGGTCGCTCCAACCGTCTATGCGACGCCAAAGCGCTCTGCAGTTGGCGTAGATGCGGCGCGCACCGCCATGCTAACTGCCGTACTGGAGAGGCGCATTGGTCTGCCGCTGTCGCAGCACGATGTGTACGTCAACATCGCCGGTGGCGCACGCATCGCCGAACCCGCAGCCGATCTCGCCGTGCTGCTGGCCATTGTCTCCGCCTATCAGGAGAAACCGATGCATGCCGATATGGCTGTATTTGGTGAAGTGGGACTGACAGGAGAAATACGCCCCGTTGCACAGCCGGAGGTACGCCTTCGTGAGGCAGTCAACCTGGGCTTTGAAAAACTACTGCTGCCAAACGAGAATCTTACAAGGGTGCAGGGATCAGATATCATTGCTAACATGCGCGCCTCATCCGGGACAGAGGTCAGCTGCGTTGCGGCAAGGCACCTGTCCGAAGCGGCACAGGCGGGTTTGGCTTGAACTTTTTTGATTATATACTGATCGTGATTGTCGGCCTTTCGATGGCGCTGTCATTGTGGCGGGGATTTGTTCGCGAGGTCATCTCGCTGATCGGGCTGGTGGCTGCTTTTCTTGTCGCCAGCCGTGTTTCCGGGCCAACCGGTGATTTTATCGGACAATGGATCAGCAACGGCACCGTAGCCGACATTGCCGGTTTTGTGCTTGTTTTTGTCATCATCATGGTGCTGGTCGGTCTGATCGGCGCCATCATTCGCAAACTGGTAGATATGGCTGACCTGACAGCAACAGACCGCACGCTGGGCATGCTTTTCGGCCTTGCCCGTGGCCTGCTTCTTGTCGCTCTGTGCTTTCTGATCTATGCCTCCTATGCCAAACTGGACAAGCCATGGATCAAGGGCAGCCTGCTGGCGCCGTATGTCATCAGCCTGGGCGATATGCTGGGCAAAGCCATCCCCGAGGACTATCCGTTCTCGCGGCAGGGAAAGGCAGGCAAGCAATCCCCCTCACAAAAGCAATCGGGAGTGACTGGATCTGCCGACCTGATTCCGGCCAAAGACAAACAGGCACTTGAATCCATTATCAGGGAAAGTATGCAATGAGATTGCCATGAGCGGTAACGGCTTGCAGAGTTAGCACATGTGGCAGGAAGATTACTTCCATGATGAATGCGGCGTATTCGGCGTGTTTGACCACCCTGAAGCCGCCAATCTCACCTATCTGGGTCTGTATTCGCAACAACACCGGGGGCAGGAGTCCGCCGGCATCGTTTCAACCGATGGCCATACTTTCAACAGCCATCGCGGCATGGGTCTGGTCGCCGATGTTTTTGATTTATCCGATATCAAGGATCTTGTCGGACGCAACAGCATCGGCCATGTCCGGTACTCGACCTCGGGTGAATCGGGTCTGCGAAACTGCCAGCCATTTTCCTATGAATATGCGCATGGCGGTATTGCCATGTGCCACAACGGCAATATCGTCAACGCCCCGGAACTGCGCCGGGAACTGGAGCGGGAAGGCTCCATATTCCAGTCCACCTCCGATACCGAGGTGCTCATCCACCTGGTGGCAAAAAGCAAGGGAGAAACAACAGAGTTCAGACTGATGGATGCTGCCCGCAGACTGGCAGGTGGCTTTTCGCTGCTGGTACTCACCGAAACACGTCTGATCGGTCTGCGCGACCGCAACGGTATCCGCCCGCTGGTGCTGGGCGAACTCGATGGCGGATGGGTGCTGGCATCGGAAACCTGCGCTTTCGACCTCATCGGCGCCAGATTTGTACGTGATGTTGAACCGGGTGAAATGGTGATTATCACCAAAAACGGCGTGAAAAGCATGCACCCATTCACGAATACCGAAAGTAAATTCTGCGTATTCGAGTATGTTTACTTCGCCCGGCCGGATTCGACACTGGAGGGCGTGAATGTCTATCAGGCGCGTTATCAGATCGGTGTCGAGCTGGCCAAAGAGGCGCCTGCCGATGCTGATATTGTCGTTCCCGTGCCGGATTCCGGTACGCCGCCGGCCATGGGCTATGCGGAAAGCGCCGGCATTCCGTTTCAGATGGGCCTGATCCGCAATCATTACATTGGCCGTACTTTCATCGAACCGAAACAGTCCATTCGCTATTTCGGCGTCAAGCTCAAGCTTAACCCCAATCGCAGTCTGATTGCCGGCAAACGCGTTGTGCTGGTCGATGATTCCATTGTGCGCGGAACCACCAGCCGCAAAATCGTTGAAATGGTGCGCGCTGCCGGTGCAAAAGAAGTGCATATGCGTATTTCCAGCCCACCGACAAAACACTCCTGCTTCTATGGCATTGATACGCCAAATGCCGATGAGCTCATGGCCAATCAGATGAGCTCCGAGGAAATGTGCAAGGCTATCGGCGCGGATTCGCTGGCCTTTGTTTCCTTTGATGGCCTGTACCGGGCCGTTGGAAAACCGCGGAGCGCACACTGCGATGCCTGCTTCTCCGGTAATTACCCCGTTCCGATCGAGGGGCCGCGCTCACCTCAGCTTTCGCTACTTCATTTTTCCAGTCGGAAGTAATATGCCGCAACAACCGACGGTTGTTCTTCTGCACGGATTGTTCGGCTTCCGCCGTTTCTTGTGGCGCGATTATTTCAAAGGGATCCCTCCCCTGCTGGCCGCACAGGGCCTGCGCGTGCTCACCACAGGCGTATCCTGGAGCGGTCCGATCCTGAAACGCGCCCATGGCCTGGCGGATCAGTTAAAAAATGAACAGGGGCCGTTGCATCTTATTGCACATTCGATGGGGGGCCTTGATGCGCGCTATTACATTTCCCATCTGGACGGCCATCGCAAAATCGCCAGCCTGACCACTCTATCAACGCCGCATCGTGGCTCGCCAGCTGCTGATTATGTGGTTGGCAGCCTTTCGCTTTTCCGTTTAAGCAAAGGAGTGCATGACCTGACCACCGAGTCCATGCGCACTTTTAATGCGAACACGCCGGATCATCCCGATGTGATTTACCGCAGCTACAGTGCAAAACGACCACTGTCTGAGTTGCCCTGGCTGACACGCCACCATGCCAGAATCATCACCGCCGCCGAAGGTGAAAACGACAGTCAGGTATCCATCCGCTCTGCCTGCTGGGGCGAACATATCGGCACACTGCCGTCAGATCATTTCGAGCTGATTGGCCTGAATCTGTGGCTTAACCCCTTCCGCTCACGAAACCGTCTTGATCATTTAAAGCTTTATCACGATATTGGCCAATGGATACAACAACAATGACGCATATGTACACGCAATATTTCGGCCTCAGCGAGCCCCCCTTCTCCATCGCACCCAATCCGCGCTATCTGTATATGAGCGAACAGCATAAGGAAGCCCTGGCACACCTGATTTACGGCATGCAAAATGAAGGTGGCGTAATCCTGCTGACCGGTGAAATCGGCACGGGCAAAACAACCATCTGCCGCAGGCTGCTTGAGGAGTTGCCGGAAAATACGGATATCGCTTTCATCATCAATCCGAAAATGAGCGTTGTCGAGCTGCTGGCTACCATCTGTGATGAGTTCGGCATCCGCTATCCGAAACGCAACAACAGCATCAAGGTATTCACGGACGGCATTAACAGCTATCTGCTCGATGCGCATGCCAATGGCCGCCATACCGTGCTGATTATTGATGAGGCGCAAAACCTGAGCACTGACGTGCTGGAACAGCTGCGCCTGCTGACCAATCTGGAAACAGATGAAAAAAAGCTGTTGCAAATCGTGCTGCTTGGACAACCTGAACTCCAGCAAATGCTTGCACGCAAGGATTTGAGGCAATTATCCCAGCGTATTACGGCCCGTTATCATTTACATGCCTTGAATAAGGCCGAAGTTCATCATTATGTCAGGCATCGCCTGGCCGTTGCAGGCGTTCAAAAGCCGCTGTTCACTTCGCGGGCATTTCACAAGCTGTCCCGGCTGAGCAAGGGCATTCCAAGACTCATCAACCTGCTGTGCGACCGGGCCCTGCTGGGCGCCTATGCAAACGAAAGAAAACAGGCGAATCAGGCCATGATTCGAAAGGCCGCCCGCGAAATATTTGGAAGCCTTGAGTCACCCGAGTCATCACCGCAAGTCCATGTATGGACGTGGGCCGGTGTTGTGCTTGTACTGGCGCTGGCAGGCAGTTTCCTCTTGCCCGGGAAAGATGCTGATATCACTGCTCCATGGACGACAGCCCGGTCCGGAAATGCAAAACAGGAAACGCAGATTCAGGCGGGCGCACCCAAACAAGAAAAAATACAGGAGATGGTCGTATCGATCCCACATGAATCGCCCTTCGTATCTACGGAACTCAGTACAGAAGAAAGCAAAACATTGGCCTATCAGACCCTGTTGCATTTATGGGGTATGGATATCACATTGCAGCAGGGAGCGGACCATTGCCAGCAGACAGCAACACTGGGCCTGCCATGTCTGAGTCAGATAAGTGGTCTGGGCCGCCTTCGTGAACTGAACCGGCCTGCCGTGCTGAAAATCGCAACCGGAAATGGCATCGTTTACGCAGTGCTGACAGCGCTGGACGGCAAGCAGGCCACGATCCGTATCGGAGAGGAAAGCAAAACGGTTTTGCTTGAAGAACTGGAACTTGCCTGGTTCAATGATTACACGCTGCTGTGGAAAGCGCCGCCTTTGTATCATGGTCCCATTCGTCCAGGCGCCACCGGCCCTGTTGTACCGTGGCTGGCTGCGCAACTGGATATCGTACAGGGGCAAATGATTCCATCCCGAACTTTCACCCGTGTGGATACCGTGCTTACCGAGCGCATCAAGGCCTTTCAGCGCTCGCATGGCCTGAACCCGGATGGCGTGGCCGGTCCGCAAACTCTGATACGGGTCAATGTTGCGTCAGGCATCGGTGGACCAAAGCTGATGCCGGAACAGGCTTCATA
>JBHHXG010000089.1:0-5718 GCA_046756985.1 Mariprofundaceae bacterium
TGGCCGGGAGCAGTCATTCTAGGATTTATAGATTTTCAGGTTGCCAGTTGCGAATGCGATCCACGTAGAAAGATTCTTCTTTCAGTTTTTCGGTGTCAGGAACAAAGACAGCCATCTTTGAGGTCTGGAGGTGTTCGTCCCAGCCCGCCAGAAACTGAAGCCACAACTCACTCATTAATGCTTCCTTTTCAGCTGCCTGCGGGCCAACGAAAGATTCGCTTGAGGCGATTTCACCACGTACGGCGATATCCAGATTGCCGATAATCTTCTCACTGCTGCTATTCAACGCTGTAAACTGACCGGCAGGGTTGAGGTAAAGCAGCCAAGGCGTGCCGGGCTTTAGATCATGGATGGTTTTAATCATCTGGGTCTTGTCCGGCAGGGGGGCGGCACTCAAACGGTGCAGCACGGCATGGGCAAAAATGCCACGCATGAGAAAATCAAATGTGCCGGCTTTGCCCTTCGCCTTCAGAACGGTTGCTTTGTCCTTAACCAGACGGCGACCAACCCACTTTTCGGCTTCGGATTTGTCTGTGATTTGAGCGTCGCTTGCCTGTAATTTTTCAGCAAAAGTACATGCACGCCAACTGTTGTCATTTTGCAGTCGCCATGCCTTGTCGCCGGCAGCAGAGAGGGCATCAATAGAGAAACATAGCTTCACCGGACATCCTCAATGACCGGCAAGGCAGTTTCCGTGTTCAGTCGCAGGCAAATTTCGCCATTTAAGAGCCGCAATAAATCATTGCCAACCAGTTCTCTGCGCCAGCCCTGCAGAGGGGGGATGTCAGGGGCCTTCCCATGACGATTTTTGCCCCATGAGGCCAGCCTTGCCAGTTCCTGACGGCTTGCAAGAATGTTGGCTGCGATGTGCTCTTCCTCGGCCCGTAAGCGCACCAGCGTGTCCAGCAACTCCTGACGGATTTCTGTTCCGGTTGTGTGATTTGCCCGTGGTTCGGTTTTTGGCCATTGGTCTCTGGGGCAGGCCATGCCGCGTTGCCATGCAGCCAGCAAATCATTGCCAAAACGTTTGAATATGCCTGTGGGCAGTCCACGCATACGCTCCATATCCATCAGCTCCAGTTTACTCCTGCGGGCCATTTCAAAAAGCGGCTCGTCAGCAATAACCCGGCGGCGGGGAATGTTTTTCGCTTGTGCCTGGACTTCCCGCCAGTCAGCCAGTTCACGCAGCACAGCCAGTTGCTGCGGTTTGAGCTTGTTCACGCTTTTAACGCGCCAGAAGACCGTCTCGGTCCGGATCGCATAGCTTTCCGGATTGCAAAGGGAAGCCTGTTCCTCGATCAGCCAGTCCGTGCGGCCGCGTGCCTCAAGCTGTTCCTTAAGACTCCGATATATCGGTAGCAGATATATAACGTCGTCAGCTGCGTATTCACACTGCTTGCGGCTGAGTGGGCGTGTCAGCCAGTCGCTGCGCGTTTCCATCTTGGGCAGCGATTTTTTCAGGATTCGCTGGCACAGGTTGCCAAAGCCAACCTGCTGGCCGAAGCCCAGCAAGGCGGCGGCGATCTGGGTGTCAAACAATGGCAGCGGCAGCCGGCCGGCTTCGCTCAGGATAATCTCCAGATCCTGCCGGGCTGCGTGGAAAATCTTGAGTATGTTGCTATCGCATAACACATCCCAGACGGGAGACAGATCGGACAAAGCCAGAGGGTCAACCAGATAACAGGCCTCACGTGAGGCGACCTGCAACAGTGCGAACTCGGCGTAGTAGGTGTTTTCACGGTGAAACTCGGTATCAACGGCCAGCACATCCGCCTGCTGTAAATGCTCACATGCCCGGGCAAGCGCCTCCGGTGAATCAATGAAATCGACCTGTGTGTCATCCGAGCTCATGCGTGAAAGCTAACACCCATATGCCGAATGAACAGTTGCGCATTGACCTAGGCTGCCCCCGTTATAGGATGCCCACGCACTCCGGTTGTGGGTGTGATGCCCCGGATTTGGAGCCCCCTCAGTGATATTGAGATTGCTTTGAATCGTTTCGACTACCTTGTCGAGGTGGCAAAGGCGTCGCAGCAGCTCAGGCTGCGTTAGCAGATCATTTTCCGAAGGCTTAAGAGGATGACATTGAAAGGGGGGCTGCATGCCTAAGGTCTGGATTGCCGACAAGATGAGCGAACGTGCTGCGGAAGTGTTCCGCATGCGCGGCATCGACGTCGATTACCGGCCCGGATTGAGCGCCGATGAACAGATTGCCATTGCCGGTGATTACGACGGCATTGCTGTGCGTTCATCGACCAAACTGAAGGGTGAAGTGCTTGATGCAGCCGGACAGGTGAGAGTCATTGGCCGGGCCGGTATCGGTGTGGACAATATCGATGTTGAATCCTGTTCGCGGCGCGGCATTGTCGTCATGAATACCCCATTTGGTAATACGATCACAACTGCGGAGCTTGCTGTTGCACATCTGGTCGCAGCAGCGCGCATGATTCCGCAGGCCTCGGATTCAACAAAAGCCGGCAAGTGGGAAAAAAGCCGTTTCATGGGTATGGAGCTGACCGGCAAAAAGGCGGGCGTCATCGGCGCCGGCAATATCGGTGCGATTGTATGTGAACGTCTGAAAGGCCTTCATATGAGCGTTTTTATCTACGATCCGTTTATCAGTGATGAGCGTGCCGCTGCCATGGGTGTCAGCAAGGTGGATTCCGTCGAGGCTTTGGCTGAGCAGGTGGATGTACTGACGATTCATGTGCCGCTGCTGGATGCGACCCGCAACCTCATCAATGCCGACATTCTGGCGCGCATGAAAAAGGGAGCAATTCTGGTGAACTGTGCGCGCGGCGGCATTGTGGATGAGGATGCTCTGTATGATGCCTGCAAGAGAGGGCATCTGCGCGCAGCGGCTCTGGATGTTTTTGCCGGTGAACCGGCGCAGGAACATCGTCTGTTTGAGCTTGAGAATGTGATTTGCACACCACATATCGGCGCATCAACGAATGAGGCGCAGGAGAATGTTGCTGTACAGGTGGCTGAACAGATGGCTGATTACCTGTTGCTGGGCACAGTCACCAACGCCGTCAATGTACCTTCTGTCTCCGAAGAGGAATACCGGCAACTGGCGCCATACCTGAAACTCTCGGAACGACTGGGGCAGTTTATTGGCCAGACCATGCAACCAGGATACAATAGGGTGTCGGTGCAATTTGAAGGACATGTCTCTGATATGAACCGTAAACCGATGGTGAATGCTATTTTACAGGGCCTGCTGTCGCACAGCATGGAAGAGGTGAATGCAGTTAATGCAGGTGTTCTGGCCAAGGAGCGCGGTATTGAAATATGTGAAGCCGCGCGCGAGTCATCGGATCATTTTACCAATCTGATCCGTGTCGAAGTTGAGGGTGATGAAGGCAGCCGCAGCGTGGATGGCAGTGTGTTTGACGGCGTGAATCCGCGGCTGGTGAACATGGATGGCTGTGATGTGGAAATGACGCCCGCCGGACGCCTTCTGTTTCTGAAAAACAAGGATAGGCCAGGTGTGGTTGCTGCCATCGGCACCATTCTTGCCGAGGCCAATATTAATATCGGTGACTTCCGGCTTGGTCGTCGTGAGGGTGCGGAATATGCCATTTCGCTTGTTGGCGTTGACTCAGCACCAGCACCCGAAGTTCTGGAGAAGCTCGCCGCACTTCCGAACATGCTGACTGTGCGTTATGTGGAACTGGACGCACTATGAATAGCTCCCAGCGTCCGATCATCGGGCTTGATGAAGTATTTGGCACCCGTGCCAGAGATTTGAGGGCGCTGCAATCCCGTTTGTTCGCCATCTATGATGAAGCAGGATATGAAGAAGTGATTCCGCCGCTTGTCGAGCGGCCGCAGTCGCTTGAAGCTGGAGCAGGACGTTTCTTAAGCGATCAGACACTGGTATTCAGCGACCCTGCGGATGCCGGCCTGCTTGCCATCCGGCCGGACATGACGCCACAGCTGGCGCGCATTGCAGCCACGCGCATGCAGGGACTGGAGGAATTGAAGCTGTGCTATTCCGGTCCGGTCATGCTGGCACGTCCTGACTCGCGCACCGGCTCCCGCCAGCAGTGGCAGACGGGTATTGAATGCCTCGGTATTGCCGGGGAAAAGGGCGATATTGAGGTCATGCATCTGGCAGCAATGTCCATGCATACGGCAGGTTTCGAATCACCGGTTCTTCAGGTTGGTCACATGGGGTTGCTGCAGGCGCTTATTCATCGCAGCAATACGCCGCTGGAAACGTGGGCGGGGCTTCTGATGCGCCGTTCTCCCGAGGATATGGCAACACATTTTGCCGGTGAATCGCTGGATGAGGCCCGGCAACAGGCCCTGCTAGCAATGGCCGCAGGAGAAGCGGACCGGAGCTGGCTGGAGGCACAGTCAGGAAAGCTGGATGCAGATTTCGATCAGGCAGCTGCAGAGCTGTTACATCTTGCTGATACCGTCACGAAACGTTTAAGCGGCGAGGTAAGCGTCTGCGTCGATGCAGCGGTAATGCCGCGTTTTCTGTATCACAGTGGAACCGTCTTTGCCGGTTATGCGCATGGGGCCGCACAGGCATTACTGTATGGTGGTCGCTATGATGCGATGATGAAGTCGCACGGCCGGGATATGCCTGCAACCGGGTTTTCATTCGATCTCTGGGCCTGGTTGAACCTGAATTAGCATGCGGAGGGACTGACATGTCCAACACCATTGCCATAGGTATCCAGTGGGGTGATGAAGGCAAGGGCAAGATTGTTGATCTGCTGGCACCGAAGGCCGATGTCGTGGCCCGTTTTCAGGGTGGTCCCAATGCCGGCCATACGCTGGTAATCGGCAGCGAAACAACTGTGCTGAACCATATTCCATCCGGCATTCTGCATGAGAATACGCTGTGCCTGATTGGCAACGGCACCGTGGTCGATCCTTTTCGCCTGGTAGAGGAAATGGACATGCTGCTGGCTGCCGGCATTCCAGTAGGTGAGCGTTTGCGTATTTCAGACCGTTGCCAGCTTATTCTGCCTTATCACCGTGCGCTCGATGCCGCGCGTGAAGCAGTCAAGGGCGCAGATAAAATTGGCACGACAGGCCGCGGCATTGGTCCTTGCTATGAAGACAAGACAGCACGCCGGGGCATTCGTCTGGTCGATCTGGCTTCTGATGAACTGGATGCGAAGGTCGAATCCAATCTTGAATATGTTAATTTCATGCTGATCGAATATCTGAATGCCAAACCTGTTTTGCGCGCCGAAGTGGATGAAGCACTGAATCTGGCCAAAGAACGTTTATTGCCACTGGCTGCCGATGTGCCAGTGATATTGCAAAAGCACATCAGGGAAGGTGATTCGGTGCTTTACGAAGGCGCACAGGGCTCGATGCTGGATGTTGATCACGGCACCTATCCGTTTGTGACTTCTTCAAACACGGTTGCCGGTGCAGCCTTGGCCGGTCTGGGCGTTGGTCCCGGCCAGGTCGATGAGGTGCTGGGTATTTGCAAGGCATATACGACCCGAGTTGGGGCGGGGCCATTTCCAACCGAACTTTACAATGCAGAAGGCATGGAGGACGAATCCGGCAGACATATGGCTGAAAAAGGCCATGAATTTGGCGCGACGACAGGACGCCCGCGTCGCACCGGCTGGTTTGATGCCGTTGTGGTGCAACATGCAGTACGCATCAATGGTGTAACAGGACTTGCCATCACCAAGCTCGACGTGCTCGATGGCCTGCCGGAAGTGAAGCTGTGCGTGG
>JBHHXG010000090.1:0-5675 GCA_046756985.1 Mariprofundaceae bacterium
AACCCCTCCGATGAGGGGCGGAGCATTGTACTCTCATCAGGAGAAATATCAACGCCCAATCTAGCTTCCCGCGGCTGTCCTTACGGGGCAGCGGGCGGCGAACTATAGGGGTCTGACCCCCAACGTCAATACCTTTCTTTCAAGACTGATAACGCACCGCTTTTACGGCTATATATCACCTTGAAGGGCGGCGAACTATAGAAGCGGAAAAGCCGGCGTCAACCCGCTTTAGGATGAAGTGTTCAGTCCTCTATAGAAAGATTGAGAAACTTGCGCTTGCCGAGCTTGATCAGGTATGGGCCACCGGGCTGAAGTTGATAATCCTTGTCAGTGATTTTTTCGCCGTCGATGGACAATGCTCTCTGTCTGATCAGGCGAACAGCCTCGCCATTGCTCTGCGTCAGCCCTGTTTGCGTGAGCGCCCTGGCTATCCACAGGCTGCCGTCCTCTGCTTCAAGCGTTACCTCTGGAATATCGTCGGGCAGTTCGCCCTTCGAAAACTGGCTCTCAAATGCCTCACGCGCCTTCTGGCCTTCGCCCAGGCCATGAAAGCGATCCACAATCGTCGCTGCCAGAGATTTCTTTGCATCCATCGGATGCAGCGCCTTGATTTCACCCAGATCGACATCCGTCAGTAATTCATAATATTTCAGCATCAACTCATCCGAAGCGCTCATCAATTTTCCGAACTGCTCGCCCGCCGACTCATTGATACCCACATAGTTATTTAGCGACTTGGACATCTTGTTGACGCCATCCAGGCCTTCAAGCAGTGGCATGGTCAGAATCACCTGTGGTGTCTTACCATAGGCTTCCTGAAGCTGGCGTCCCATCAACAAGTTGAACTTCTGGTCGTTACCTCCCAGCTCGATATCGGCATCAAGTGCCACTGAATCATATCCCTGCACCAGCGGGTACAGGAACTCGTGGATGGCGATAGGCTGGCCACCCTTGTAGCGCTTCTCGAAATCATCGCGCTCGAGCATGCGCGCCACCGTGGCCTTGCCCGCAATGCGAATCAGATCGGCGGCAGTCAGGTTATGCAGCCATTCAGAATTAAACCGTATTTCAGTCTGCTCAGGATCGAGCACCTTGAATACCTGCTGTTTGTAGGTCTCGGCATTGATCAGCACTTCTTCATGCGAAAGCGGCGGCCGTGTCTCATTCTTGCCGGTGGGATCGCCGATCATGCCGGTGAAGTCCCCGATCAGGAAAACCACCTGATGACCGCAGAGCTGGAACTGTCTCAATTTCTCTAGCAGCACCGTATGCCCCAGATGCAAATCGGGCGCTGTTGGATCAAAGCCCGCCTTGACTCTCAGTGGACGCTTCTCCTTCTCAGCCTGCTTCAGCTTGGCCTCAAGCCCGCCTGCCGGAAGTATCTCTAATGCTCCCCGGCTCAGTAATGCAATCTGCTCTCGAATCTTCATGTACGCCTCATCTGATGCGTGCATCCTACAAATCGTCACCGCGACTGCCAGCCAAGAAATATCATGGCTGTCTGTTTAATGCCGGGTTATGCTCCGTTCATGTCAGACTCCTTCCTGATGATTGGTGTCATGTCGGGCACGTCGGCTGATGGTATCGACATCGCTATTACCCGAATTACAGCCGATGGCAGGCCGGCACTGGAACATTACCGCGAACACCCGATGCCGGAAAAACTGCGCGAGCCTATCCTGCGTCTGGCCGAGCCCGGCATGGATGAAATCGATTTGCTGGGCGAGCTTGACCGCGCATTGGGCGAAACCATCGCCACAGCGATACTCACCACCATTAAAGATGCCGGCCTGGGACGTGAGGATATCCTTGCCATCGGAAGTCACGGCCAAACCGTGCGCCACAGACCCGGTGTCAGGCATCCCTTCTCACTGCAAATCGGCTGCCCCTCTACGATTGCGGAGTGTACAGGCATCACCACCGTTGCCGACTTCAGAAGACGAGACATTGCCGCCGGTGGCCAGGGCGCACCACTCACCCCCTTTGCCCACAAACTGATCTTTTCCGATCCGCAGCAACCGGTGGCTGTCCTGAATATCGGCGGTATCGCCAATGTCACTTACATTGGCCCGGATGATGTGCTGACTGGTTTTGACACCGGCCCTGGCAACATGGTGATGGATGGACTCATGCTCGCACTCACCGATGGTCGCAACGGCTTTGATCAGGATGGTGAAATGGCGGCACGGGGCCAAGTGTGCCAGCCATTGCTGGACAATCTGCTGGCACATCCCTTCTTTGGCAAAAGGCCGCCCAAATCCTGTGGCAGGGAAGAGTTTGGCCGGGACATCGTGAATACAATGCTCGCCCGGCCGGGGCTTACTGACAGTGATCGTCTGCGAACGGCTCTGGAACTGACCGTTCAGGGCATTACACAAAGCGTTCAGTGGATGTCGGAGAGCCCTAAATTATGGCACGTATATGGCGGCGGTGCGTTCAACCGCTTTTTGATGTCCCGCCTTGCCGAAATGCTATCCCCTGATGAGATCAAATTAACGGATGAGAGCGGCATGCCGGCAGATGCACTTGAAGCTGTCACCTTTGCCCTGCTCGCCTGGCACACATTACAGGGTATGCCCAACACACTGACCGAAACCACCGGCGCTACCCACCCTGTCTGCGGTGGGCATATCGTTCCCGGCAAAAACTGGCCACAGCTCCTGCAAGGCATTCCGACATGGACCCGATCACTCACGCCATAAGCGGCATCGCAATGGCAAGGGCTATGCCCAAACATCCTTTGCCAAAACAGCAGGTAGTGTTTCTGGCGCTGCTTACCATGGCCCCCGATGCAGATATTATCCTGACATTTTTCTCGGACACGGTTTATCTTCGGTATCATCGTGGTATCACGCATTCGCTGTTGATGCTTCCGCTGTGGACCTGGATGTTTTACAGCTTGATTCCTGGCAGGCGGCATCTTCAGCCGGTGATGCCGTGGCTTATCGGCACCGCCCTTCTGATGCACATTTTTCTCGACTTAATCACCTCATTCGGGACGATGATTCTGGCGCCGCTTTCCGACTGGCGGGCGACTTTGGACCTTGTCTTCATCGTTGATCCGATATTTACCGCCTTGTTGCTAATCCCTCTGCTGCTAACCTTGATCTGGAAATATCGAGCTAGATACATGGCGCTAACAGCTCTTGCGCTTGCAGCTACATATGTCGTGCTGACAGCTTATGCACATCAGCAAGCACTGCAATTGGCGCATGCCAAGCAGCCGCAGGCGCAATCGGTTTCTGCCCTGCCACTGCCATTTTCCCCATTCCACTGGCAGCTCATTGCAATTTTCCCGGATCACTATCGACGTACAGCCGTCGATCTGTTGCCGGCTTTCCCGGGTAGTAGCGTATTCTTCACGGATCAGTTTACGGCACCACATCTTGGGGCTTTACGTGGTCAAGAAAATTTGCATTGGCAACGCCTGAAACGGATGGATGATGTGCTTTTGCCGGAAGGTATTCCCGGTGTTGCCTTTTACCGGTGGTTCGCCCGTTTTCCGGTATTGTTGAGTAAAGATAAACAGCAGATGGAATTCGGAGATCTGCGTTTTGGTGCAGGCTTTGCAGGAGCCGATTCCCCGTTTCGACTGCAGCTTGTCCTGAAAACGCATCCACAGGCATGGCTGGTATGGGGTGATGACAGAAAAAGCCTCCTGCACGATCCGTAACTCAGCTTGCTAGCGGACCATCCAGAAATGAGACATCCTCCCAGATGTTGGTCGGGTGTCCCTCGGCATCGCGGAAGCGCAGACTCTGCTGCCGTGGAACAAGCCGGTGGGCTCGCCCGTAACTGTCCTCCTGCATATCAGTTCCCTCATCAGCAGAAAGAATAATCAAGCCTTCTTCCAGTACCAGGTCGGTGACTTCACAGTCCTGGCCCAGATAACGAACCCGCCTGCCAATCAACTTTCGCATGGCCTGCTCATCGTCAATCAGCGCTTGCAATGAAGCATCGCTCACTCCATGCTCCTTTTGGGAAGAATCCCAATGACAACATAAAATGCCGTAGGTAAAACGTCAATGAAAGCACATGTTCCGACGGCATATGGCATGCGAAGAGGATAAAACATGGAAAGCTTCTGGGCTGACTTGCAAACATGGACACTGCTCGACATCAAAGTGACCCGCTGGTTGCTGGCCATATTGATACTATTTGCCACTATGATCGCCCAGCGCCTGATTGTCAGCACTTTCCATGCACTGTCGCAAAACCTTGCATCACGCACCGAAACGCAACTTGACAACCTGCTGCTTGAAGCAGCTGAAAAGCCGGCTGGCTGGCTGATTATCATTCTGGGCCTGATGGCCACCATTCACATGCTCAATCCGCCCGCCAAGGTGTTCCCGATTATGCCTCTGGTGGACCAGGGAGCGCGAATCGGTTCGGTAATTGTCGGCATCTGGTTCCTGTGGCGTTTAATTGATGGCCTCGGGGCCTATTTCGCCTCACGCGCCGCACAGACGGAAACCGCCATCGATGACCAGCTTGTTCCGTTTATTACCAAAACCATGAAAGTTTTCCTCGCCCTTACAGGCGTGCTGGTCGTCGCCCAGAATATGGGTTATTCAATTTCCGGCCTGATTGCTTCACTGGGTATTGGTGGCATTGCCATCGCCATGGCTGCCAGAGACACGATTGCCAATGTCTTCGGCTCAATCATGATTCTGGTAGACCGTCCGTTTACGGTCGGCGACTGGATCAAGACCGATACATTTGAAGGCGTGGTGGAAGAAATCGGCTTCCGCTCCACGCACATCCGCACCTTTGCCAAAACACTGGTCAATGTGCCGAACTCGGCACTGGCCAATATGGTGATTGATAATATCGATGCCATGCCAAAGCGGCGCATCAAAATGCGTATTGGACTAACTTACGACTCCACACCGGCACAGGTACAGCAGGCGATAGAAGGTATTGAGAAGATTCTCAAATACCATGTTGGCGTGGATCAGGATTTCTCGCTGGTCAAATTCGATGAATTCGCAGACTCCTCGCTATCCATCTTCCTCTATTACTTTACCAAAACCACACACTGGGAGGAATACTTGCAGGTGCGCCAGGAAGTGAACCTGGCCATTATGGAACTGCTGGAGAAATTGGAGCTTTCCTTTGCCTTTCCTACTCGGACAGTGCATCTGGAACAGGATGCGGCCGCCCAGAAACCGACTGGTAAACGAAAGACCGCTTCTACCTAAGCGCAGCCATGTCTCGTACATAAAAAAAAACACCCAGTGAACCGAAGCCCTGGGTGTTTTAGATAGCAATTCCGGTAAGCGTCGTCACTTGCCTCCGTATGTCGTTTCCTGTTCCATTGGATCCCATGCATAGGTGGGATGGATAAACTCCTCATTTGGAATAAAAAACGTTGCCAGTTCAACCACACCGACTGCAGTACGCCCGACTGTCTGAAACACACCCTTGACCAGACCCCAGGTCAGGCCCACAGCAACATTACTCTTGTTGCTTTCATTAACAATGTTCTTCGGAATTTCCACCCAACCGGTAAGTGTATTGGCAACACCGCGACCAAGTTTGGTGCCTACATCCGAGCTATAATCTTCTGCCATTGAAGGCGTGGCAAATGCGAACATCATGGCGAATACTGCAGCCCACATCGTACCCGTTCTTATATTCAACATTGTTTGTCTCCTTTTTTACATGAAATGATC
>JBHHXG010000091.1:0-5652 GCA_046756985.1 Mariprofundaceae bacterium
AACACATCTGGAATTTTCTGACCGACGCCGTCCGTATCAAACCGGACATGTCCGGTAAGGCCGGGGAAGCCTTCCGGATCACGCAGCCCCTGGACTGTATCGCGGCCTTGCAAACCGAGGCGGCTGGTCAGTACCGCCGCGATCAGCAGCGTATCGTAGGCAAGACCTGTAAGCTTGCCGGGCTCATCCCGCCCACCCCATGTCTCGCGATAGAGAAACCGTGTTTTCTGAAACGCCGCCGTGTCGCCATATGGAAAACTGATGCTGGCAAAGCGTGCTGATGATAAATAGCGGCCTTTATCATCGAGCAAATGATCATCCTGCCAATGACTGCTGCCATAGATAGGTACGTCTTTAATATCCACATAGGCGAGCTGGCCCGCCAGAAGCGCAACCCGCTTTCCGGGCAAGGCGAGATATATGCCGTCAAAATTAACAGGCATGCGTATCTCCATGTTGTCTTCCGCCATCAGTAAATCCAGTTCTGTATCCAGTTCCGCCAGCAGTTCTTCATCATCACTTCTGGAGCGCATCTCCCGCAATAGCGGACGAAAGTCAATATCCGCATCAGGCAGTTCCAAGCGGTCGGCAATTTCACCGCCCAAAGCCTCGAACGCCTCAATAAACAATCCGGCTTCACGGACTTCCCCGGCATCCTTGCCTTGGACAACGGCCATGCGTCTGGCACCCTGCTGCCAGGCATAATTCGCCATGAATTGCGACTGCGCCGATGGTGACAGGCTGTGGACAAACAAAGAGCGCGCACCCCCCGCCAAATCAATACGGTTTGTCAGGCTAATCACCGGCAGGTTCGGCTTGAGATATGGCAACAGAGCCTCGGCATTCTCCGCCAGTAAAGGTCCGATAATGATATTAACATGCTCGTTGGCCAGATGCCTGTATGCCATCACGCCTGTTGCGGGATCCGAAGCGGTATCTTCAATACGCAACGAGATATTTTCTCCATATTGCAGCGATGCCAATGCCATGCGGATGCCGCGCAACGCCTCCTTGCCATAGCTCCCGTAATCCCCGCTCAAGGGCAAAAGCACGCCGATGGTGGCAGGTTTGGTCAATCCTGAAGCCCATGCCCTGACCGTGCGGGCAGCGCTTGTGAATGATGCGTCCTCGGCGATGAAATCTGCAATCTGCTTCACTTCGTCCATGCGGCCGGTCATCAGGCGGGTACGGGCCGCATGCAGATAGAAGGCTTCCCCGGCTTCTCCTTGCAAATACCCGGCCACACGCAAACGCGTAATCGTCTCCATGGAAGAACGGTTTGCGGCAGCCCTGAGCCAATAGTCGCGCCCGCTTATATCTGCATCCGCCGCAGCAAAAAACCATTGCACCGCATTCCATTCCGGACTCTGATGCGCCACTGATGGCCCCACAGCCAATGCCTCCTCGGCAAGCTCTCTGGTCAAGCGATCATGCCTGAGGACCATGACGAGCTGTTCCAGCGTCCGTACATCGTCCTCCCGCTCAAGCCACCACCTGGCCAGCCACATATGCACATAGGGAACCAGCGCATGTCCAGGATACTGCTCGATCACCGCAACAGCAGCGGCCAAGGCATCAGAATACTGAAATTCCAGCAACAACTCACTGCGCCGAAAGGCCGCTTCTTCATTCAGCGGCGGGGGCGCTTCACTGGCCATTATCTCCAGCTCAGCCAGGGCCATATCGAGCTCCCCTTCGGATCGCGCCCGCTGCATCAGGGCCTGAATAGCGTCAGCACTTTGCGGCGGCATGGCAAGGCGCGTAAATGGATGCTCCTTAACCGGAAGTGCGATACCCGGCTTTGCCGCCTTCTTCGGTGCACAGGCGCTCAAAAAGGTGATAGCCAGACAAATGCAGAAAACCATCAGGCACCGACTGGCTGTCATAAGCGCCCGAATGGACATTGCAGTGCCGACAGATCGGAGATAACGTGCATAGACCATGGAATCGCAGCCTAAACAGAAGCGGACGCCAGGCCAACTGTTCGTCGTCGCCACGCCTATCGGTAACCTTGGTGATATGAGCTATCGTGCCGTGGATACGCTGCAAAATGTCCATCTGATTGCCGCCGAAGATACCCGCAACAGCGGCCGGTTGCTGGCTCATTATCATATTGATACGCCCATGTTGTCGCTGCATGAACATAATGAATCATCGCGTATCAGGACACTGCTGGCCGAACTGGAGCAGGGACACGATATCGCCCTGATTTCCGATGCCGGCACGCCATTGATCAGCGATCCCGGCTATCGCCTCGTACACCATATCAGCAAGGCGGGTATCCGGGTTGTTCCTGTTCCAGGCCCGTGCAGTCCAATTGCCGCCCTTTGTGCATCGGGTCTGCCCAGTGACCGTTTTACTTTCATCGGTTTCCTCCCTAGATCCGGTCAGGCACGGAGACAGGCCTTACAACAACTGGCCTCGGCGCGTGATACGCATATTGTCATGGAATCGCCAAAACGCCTGCGCAAGACCTTGCGCGAACTATGCGAAGTCAGCGTCCCGTCACAGGAAGTCTGCATCGCCCGTGAACTCACCAAACTGCATGAAGAGTTTGTCTCAGGTCCCATCGGCGATGTGCTTGGCCGCATTGAGAAAAAACAGCCGCGCGGTGAGGTCGTCATGGTTATCGGTCCCGCCCCAAAGACGTCAGGAACGGTATCCGATGAGGACATTCTTGCCTGCCTGCAAGCGCCTGCAATGCAGGCGCTTGCACCTGCCGTGCGGGCCAGGGCCGTCGCTTCAGCTCTTGCCATCCCCAAATCACGGGTTTACAAGCTGCATATCAAGACAGCAGATCATTAAATATGAGCACCTTCAAGGGGCGCAAGGGTGAAGACAAGGCTGCCAATTATCTCAAACGGCGTGGCTACAGCATCATTGGCCGCAATGTACGCAGGGGAAAGGGTGAGCTGGACATTATCGCCAGACGGGCGGATATGATCATCTTTGTTGAAGTTAAAGCACACAAGACTCTTGAGGCCGGGCTTCTGGCTGTGCATGCGGACAAATGTGAGCGTCTGAAATCGGCAGCCAATGCATGGCTTGGCAGCCATCCGGAACTTTCAGGATTGCAATGCCGCTTTGATTTAATCATCCTCACCCCAAGGCGCGCTCTGGGTTCAATACATTTCGCGCATATTGAACATTTGCAGGACGTGATCAGGTAACCGCATATGCATGACACCATTCAACAAGCCTTTGAAGACGGTATCCAGCTCCGGAAGGCATGCCGGAAAACATTGGCCGAACCGCTGCTCTCGGCGGCGGAAAAGATGGTTGCCTGCCTGCAAGGCGGCGGTAAGGTGCTGGCCTGCGGTAATGGTGGTTCTGCGGCCGATGCACAGCACTTTGCAGGCGAGCTCGTTAATCGTTTTGAAATGAACCGTCCCGGCCTGGCAGCCATCGCTATGACACATGACGCCTCGGTTATTACCAGCATTGCCAATGATCTGGCCTTTGATGAAATATTTTCCCGCCAGGTAGAAGCGCTCGGCCGGCCCGGTGATCTGCTGCTCGCCATCTCAACCAGCGGCACATCTGCGAACATCATCGCTGCAGCCGACGCAGCAGAAACAGTCGGCATGCATACCATTGCCCTGACAGGGCGGGATGGTGGACTGCTTGGAAGACATAACAATGTTTGCGTGCACATAAATATCCCGCATGATTCAACACCACGTATTCAGGAAATGCACATTACCTGTCTGCATCTGATATGCACACTGGTGGACGAAAATATGTTTGGAGGCCATACATGACGGTCAAGCCACTCTCATTCAGCTCCCTGAAGACCGTTCCGCTATCGCAACGCAAGGTCGATCATGCTGAGCAGGATTTTGGTGCACCTTATCATGCGGGCGGCCAGCTTTCGGACTTTCTGTGCAGTCTGCCAAATCTTGGCAATAGCGCTGATTTGTTCCATTTGCGTGATGCCATTGTTGCCGCCAGGAATCACAAAAAAAGTGTTGTCATCGGCTTTGGCGGACATGTGATCGCTTCCGGGTTAAGTCCCCTGCTCTCCCGTCTGCTGGAACAACGTATCATTTCGGCCATCGCCCTGACCGGATCTGCCCTGCTGCAGGATGTGGAAGTTGCGCTCTCTGGGCGAACAGTTAGCTATATGGATGCAGAACTGAAAGATGGCCGTTTTTGCGTCACCGAGGAAACGGGGCGCTTGATCAATGACGCCGTTAATTTTGGCGCCGTCGAGAACTGGGGCTTTGGTCAGAGCGTCGGTAAAAAGCTGCTCGATTCGGAACTGGCTCATCTTGATCATTCTGTTGTCGCCACTGCCTGCCGCTATGGCGTGCCTGTCACCGTGCATCCAGCTATTGGCGCAGATACATTCAACCTCCATCCTGCCGCCCACGGCGAATCTCTCGGTGCTGCTGGTATGACAGATTTCCGTTTGCTGGCTGCGGTCATGGCCAAAGCCAACGGAGGCGTAGTGATAAATATCGCCTCAAGCGTCGTCATGCCGCGCGTATTGCTGCAGGCCGTTGATGCGGCAAGAAACCTTGGAAAAAAGGTTGAAAAGCTGACTTCCGCAATGATTGACTCGGCGGCGAGCACATCGGCTGTCAATGACGTGGTCAGCAGGCTTTCCCAACCCGGCGGCCGTGGATATCACTTGTCCGGCCCCGATGAAATTCTTGTACCGCTACTGTTTGCCGCTGTTCTCGATGCCTTGGGAGATGGTATTGATTAAGAAGAATTCACAGGAAAAAAGTCCGTGGAATAACCGGGAGGAAAAATCTGTCGTGCCACAGATTATCCTGCTCACGATACTGTGCATGTTGCTGGCATATTTTCTCAGCAAAGCAGCCAGCTAGGGCGTAAATATTAAAATGAACAACTGGAGAAGCGCCCTGCTGCTGATTTTGCGCCTGTGTCTGTTTGCATTGCTGCTGTCGCTCACTGCCTGTTTTGCCACAGCTGTGCTCGGTGGCGGGGCTGCCACAGGCAGCGCCAGCTTTGATGAACGATCCCTGGGCCAGCATGGTGACGATGTGGCGCTTGCCACCAAGATCGATGGGCGGCTTGTGGCCGAAAAAGATATGCCGTCACGCTGGGTCAGCGTAGAAGTCATTGATGGCGTCGTGACCCTGACAGGCTACCTGCCCAGCCAGTCGCATATCGACCGTGCCATATATATTTGCCGCAGCTTTGAGGGTGTGCGTGCTGTGCATTCGAAATTGAAAATCGGTTCGCCAAAGGTCTCCAGTCTGTTTTCCGATACCTGGATCACAACCAGGGTCAAAACAAGGCTGATTGATGATCCGGTGGTGTCCGGCTTCGGCATTCACGTTGAAACCGTGGATGGCAAGGTTTACCTGCAAGGCATTGTCAGCAGACAATCCCACCGCGACCGGGCCAAGCGCCTGGCTCGATCGGTGGACGGCGTCACTGCCGTTGTTGATCTGATGCGTATCAAGCAGCAATGAAGGCCAGTGGCACAGACGAAGACCTGACTTCCGTCGCCGAGGCCCGGCAGAAAATCGAAGCATGGCGCAAGCGTGGAAAACGTGTCATTTTCACCAATGGCTGCTTCGATCTGCTGCACCCCGGTCATGTCTATTATCTGGAAGCTGCACGAGCACTTGGCGATGTACTGATCATCGGCCTGAATGACGATGACTCCATCCGCCG
>JBHHXG010000092.1:0-5629 GCA_046756985.1 Mariprofundaceae bacterium
TGGCGATGGCCTTGCTGAGTTTGCGGGAAGGGCGGATCAACCATACGCCTTTGGTAATGGTCTGTTCAAGATAGCCTTCGATGCGCTCTATGGTATAGGGAATAAAAACCGGCGCATCTTCTTTTAATTCGGATCGTGGCTGCAGATGCGCCCAGACATTTCCCAGCTTTCGCGTCAGCGGATGAATCAGGTAGCGGAAAACCGGATAGGCCAGGCTGGCGGCAATAGCGCCCATGATGGCAATGCTTCCCAGTACAAAACGCCGCCGTGAACTCCTGTCAATATCCAGAGGAGGGTAGAGGGTGAGGATTTCACCTTGAACAGCACCCCATTCTTCCTGCCATTCCACTGGATGCAACGCGTAATAATGATTTGCGTCAAACTCAGGCAGAGATGAAGCCGGCCTGTCCGCACCAGTCAGTAGCAGTTGACCGCGACTGTCCTCAACAAAGCCGGAGGCTGGAGCTACCACCTCTTTGCCACCTTCCAGCCGGATCACTGCTGACTCAATCTGGCGGTTAGACTGATTGGCAATCAGTCTGTGAATGCGTCCAATAATATTGCCATCAGGGCCAATGACGTCTGCGGAGAGTTGAATGGAAATGCTTACCTCCCTATCCTCAACAGTATTATCATTGTAATTCATCCATGAATTTCTTGCACCATGATATAGCTGATTCGGCATCATGAATTTTTCCATCCAGTTGGGCTTCATAGGCCGCTGCAATGATGGCGCCCATTTGCGGCCCGGGTTTAACACCCAACTTCATTAACATATCACCGGTAACGATGGCTTTTGGCTTGCCCTGGTGATGTTGCATCGCCTGGGCCTTTTCCAACCACGGCAGGGCAGGGCGAGAGGGCGGAATCGGGCTGCGACCGGAAGCATCGGCCTCGACCAGTGCTTCCCACATCTCGATATCGGCAGGCTCCAGTCTGGCGGACAGCCGACGCACGGCGCGTTCGGTGGGTTCGCCATGCATGTGTGTCAAATGCTCTTTAACGAGTGGCGGAAGATATTGGATCAACGACGCTGGAGCGCCGATACGCTGCATGAAATCCAGTGCTGGTCCGATACCCTTCAGGCTGTGTTCGGTAGAACGAATGCGGCCTTTCTCATCCGTATGTGTGGTCACCGGCTTACCCATATCATGGGCCAGCGCGGCAAACAGCAACTGCCACCTGCGCTCACTTTTCCAGCCATACTGCGATGCAATTCGCGCAGACCCGTCGACGACCAGACAGGTATGAGTCCAGACATCACCTTCCGGATGCCATTTTGGCTCCTGCGGACAATCGATCAGTGCCGCAAGTTCCGGATACAGCTCGATCCATCCAGACTCTTCCAGCACCTTCAGGCCATACGAGGGATATTCACCCTCGGCCCATTTTCGCCACTCAACCCAGACGCGTTCAATGGCAAGTGTGTCGGCTTCCTGTTTCAGCGCCTGGCAGAGTAAAGCCGTCTGTGCATCAAGTTGCAGCTTGAAACGGGAGGCAAACTGCATGGCGCGCAGTACGCGCAGCGGATCTTCAACGAAGGCCGGAGAAATGTGGCGAAGCATGTGAGATTCCAGATCCGCCATGCCGCCATGAAAATCCAGTAATACCCCTTCGCACGGATCAAACATCATCGCATTGATGGTGAAATCACGCCGGCTGCTGGCTTCCTCCGGGTCAAGATGCGGATCAAGCTGCACATCGAAACCACGGTGTCCCGCTCCCGCTTTTCGTTCTTTGCGAGGCAGGGCAATATCAATTTCGTGCCCATGTGACCACAGTTTGATCACGCCGAAGCTTCTGCCGACCTGCTCACAGCGGCCAAGTTCCGACAGCGCGTTCTGCAGGGACTCAATATCCAGGCCGTAAACTTCGATGTCGAAATCCTTGGGTATCAGCCCCAACGCCATGTCGCGCACGCATCCTCCGACCAGATAAGCTGTGCCATCCGCCTGTTGCAGTTTACGGCAGATGTCGAGAATGACTGGATCGAGATCCACTTTGAAGGGTGCTGTCATGTGCAACATTCCACGTTCGACAAGCATGCAAAGCAAGTTTATGTTGCGTGGTAGCGGAGAAGTTTCACTCCTCTGCATTTTCAAGGAGGTGATCCGATGCGTTGGTCCTCAAGTGTAGGCAAAGGTTCTTCACAGTTCGGCCGGAAGAAATTGACAGTGGTTGGCGCCGGGCATGTTGGTGCGACTGCAGCCTTTCTGGCGGCGCAAAAAGAGCTGGGTAATGTTGTGCTGATGGATGTCGTCGAGGGCGTGCCGCAGGGCAAGGCGCTGGATATGTACGAGTCCTCGCCGATTCAGGGTTTTGATGCACATATCACAGGCAGCCAGAACTATACCGATTCAGCCGGTTCCGATCTTGTCATTATCACGGCGGGTATAGCGCGCAAACCGGGCATGAGCCGTGATGATCTGTTGTCCACCAATGTGAAAATCGTCGCCGATGTTACGAAGAATCTTGTCAAGCATTCGCCCGACTGCGTGATTCTTGTTGTGACTAATCCATTGGATGCGATGGTCTACACCGCCAAGCAGGTATCCGGGTTTTCAAAACAACGCGTCATTGGTATGGCCGGTGTCCTGGATTCGGCCCGCATGCGTGCTTTTATTGCCGAGGAGCTGGATGTGTCGATCGAGGATGTAACCGCTTTTGTGCTCGGTGGGCACGGTGACACCATGGTGCCGCTGCCGCGCTACTCAACGGTGGCTGGTATTCCAATCACTGAGCTATTAAGCAAACAGAGGGTGGATGCGATCTGTGAGCGGACTGCCAATGGCGGGGCCGAGATTGTGGCATTTCTGAAGACCGGCTCGGCTTTTTATGCACCGGGTTCTGCTGTGGTCGAAATGGCCGAGGCGATTCTGAAAGACAAGAAGCGCATTCTTCCATGTTGCGCCTATTTGGAGGGCGAATATGGCGTAGATGGCTGTTATATGGGCGTGCCCTGCAAACTGGGGGGTGGAGGAATCGAATCCGTTATGGAGCTTGATCTGTCGAAGAAGGAGAAGAAAGCACTTCACCATTCCATGGATGCGGTGAAGGAACTCGTCAAGCAGGTGGATGCGCTGGAGCACTTTTAGTGGACATAGCTACCCCGTGAGCAGGAGGGATATTTGAATATCCATGAATATCAGGCCAAGCAGGTACTTGCTGCTTTCGGCGTCTCTGTTCCGGCAGGGACGCTTGCATTATCGGTCGATGAGGCCTGTCAAGCGGTGGAATTATTGAGGGTCAATGCAGATGCCTCTGCCTGGGTAGTAAAAGCACAAATTCATGCCGGCGGTCGTGGTAAGGCTGGTGGTGTACGTGTCTGTCATTCGCTTGATGAAGTGAAAGAGGCCGCCAAAGCGCTGCTGGGATCAACGCTGGTGACGCACCAAACCGGCCCGGCTGGCAAACAGGTGCGCCGTCTGTATATCGAGCAGGGCCTGAATATCGCCAGAGAATTCTATCTGGCGCTGTTGGTGGACCGGCAGCATGAATGCATCAGCTTCATGGTCAGTCCCGATGGCGGTATGGATATCGAGCAGGTTGCTGCCGAAACCCCCGAGCGCATCCTGCATATGCCGGCAGGAGATGAAGCAGCAGCGAAAATGGCTGCATTTCTCGGTCTGGAGAGCGACCAGGCGTCCGCCTTTACCGATCTTGCAGGACAATTACTGGAGGCATTTCAGGGCAGAGATGCGTCGCTGATTGAACTGAATCCGCTGGTATTGACCAAGGAAGGCGAGTTGATCGCGCTCGATGCCAAAGTGGCGTTTGATGATAATGCGCTATATCGCCAGCCAGATATCATTGAGCTGCGCGATCCGGACGAAGAGGATGCAAGGGAAGCGGAGGCGGCTGAATACGGACTGAATTTCATACAACTGGACGGCAACATCGGCTGCATGGTCAATGGCGCCGGTCTGGCCATGGCGACGATGGACATTATCCAGCTCAAGGGAGAAAGGCCGGCGAACTTTCTCGATGTCGGTGGCGGCGTCACCGTTGAAGCAGTCACCGAAGCCTTTAAATTGTTATTTACTGACGCACATGTGAAGGCGGTGCTGGTCAATATTTTCGGCGGCATTGTGCGCTGCGATATCATTGCCAACGGCCTGCTGGAAGCCGTAAAAACCCACGACATGTCGGTGCCGGTCATCATGCGGCTGGTCGGCACGCATGAAGAAGAGGGTCGTCAGCTGATTCATGATGCAGGGCTTGATATACGCTGGGCACGCGATCTAGATGAAGCCGCAGAACTGGCTGCGGCTGCTGCGAGGAACGTGGCATGAGTGTGCTGGTTGATAAAAGCACGCGCGTGATCTGCCAGGGATTCACTGGCAGGCAGGGCACGTTTCATTCCGGGCAGATGATTGCTTATGGTACAAACTTTGTTGGCGGCGTGACCCCTGGCAAGGGAGGCCAGATGCATCTGGAACGCCCGGTATTCAGTACAGTCGCTGAGGCGGTGAGTAATGCGGGGGCTGAGGCCTCCGTGATCTATGTGCCGGCCCGCTTTGCAGCCGATGCGATTATTGAAGCGGCGGATGCCGGTATTCAGGTTATCGTCTGTATTACCGAGGGTATTCCGACGCTGGATATGCTGAAGGTGAAGGCGCATATCAGGGATATGGATTGCACGCTGATCGGGCCCAACTGTCCCGGCATCATCACGCCGGGCGAGTGCAAGATCGGCATCATGCCGGGTCATATTCACCTGCCGGGCAGGGTCGGTGTGATCTCCCGCTCAGGCACATTGACCTATGAAGCCGTCGCGCAGCTGACAGTAACCAAACTGGGCCAGAGCACGTGCATCGGCATGGGCGGCGATCCGATTCACGGCATGGACTTTATTGATGCGCTCAGGCTGTTCGAGGCCGATGAGCAAACCGAAGGCGTGGTGATGATTGGCGAGATTGGCGGATTCGACGAAGAAAACGCCGCTGCCTACATTCGTGAACATGTCAGCAAACCTGTCGTGGCCTTCATTGCCGGCGCCACAGCGCCGAAAGGCAAGCGCATGGGTCACGCCGGTGCAATCATTTCAGGCGGTTCGGGTACAGCCGAGGCGAAGTTTGCCGCGCTGGAAGCGGCAGGCGTGACGGTTGAGCGCAATCCAACATTGCTGGGTCGGCGGATGGGCGAGTTGCTCAGCTAGGTTATGACCGCGCCCTGTCATCGTCATCCCGAGCACATTGCGATTCTACGAAGCAGTCTGAAGCACTGGACCGGCTGCGACCTGGTTGCACCCGATTTGGATGATGAACAGGCCGCCATTGCCGTGCATGACGCGCCGTTTGCTATCGTATCGCACGGCACTGAGGCTGATCCGGTTTTCAACTACGCCAACCGGACGGCACTGCAGCTGTTTGAAATGGATTGGGATGAGTGTACCTCGACTCCATCCCGGTTATCTGCCGAACCGGTGAGCCGGGAGGAGCGGGCAGGGTTGCTGGCTGAAGTTTCAAAGAACGGTTTTATCGATAACTACACCGGCGTTCGTATCTCAAAAACAGGCAAGCGCTTTCTGATCGAAAACGCCACCGTCTGGAACCTGCTGGATGAGAACGGCGCATATTGCGGCCAGGCTGCGATGTTCAGTGACTGGAAAAATTTATAAGCGGATACT
>JBHHXG010000093.1:0-5530 GCA_046756985.1 Mariprofundaceae bacterium
TCAAGTCCATAAAATACGGCAACTCATTGGCGTCCATGCGCTCGAAAATCGTCAGTACGTACCGATCCTGTTCGGTATCGACAAAGAAATTACTGTTCTCGATGCCGGCGGCAATGCCTGCAAAACCCCGCAACGCACCAAGGCTGTAATCGGCAAGGATTTGCTCGATTTCCGCCTGTGTCAGATCGGTATAAACGGACATGGGTGAAGCATGAAGCCAAGGATGAAAAATTGCCATGCTCTTGTTGTTCGCTGGCGGAGCAACAGGTAGCGTGCGCAGCTCATGATACGGCAGATATTCTATGGATAATATCATCATTCAGGGCGGCGTGCCTCTGTCGGGAAGCGTGGAAGCAAGCGGAGCAAAGAATGCCGCGCTGCCGCTGTTGGCGGCAGCGATTCTGGCCGATGGCCCGGTCACTTATCATCGCATTCCGCATCTGAGAGACATCTCAACGATGATGACGCTGCTGGCCTATCAGGGTGCGGAGGTCACTTTTGACGACCAGTCTCGCCTGCATGTGGATACGCGCAACGCCAGCAAGTCGGAAGCGCCCTATGACCTGGTCAAAACGATGCGTGCATCGGCTCTGGTGCTGGGTCCGCTGCTGGCCCGGTTTGGCACGGCCAGGGTCAGCCTGCCCGGCGGTTGTGCGATCGGTGCGCGCCCTATTGATATGCACCTGAAGGGGCTGGAAGCCATGGGGGCGGAAATCACGGTCGAACATGGCGTGGTCGATGCGCATGCGCCAAACGGGCTGAGCGGCAGTCGTATCGCCTTTGACCACATCACCGTAACGGGCACGGAGAATCTGATGATGGCTGCAGTGCTGGCCAAAGGCGAAACTGTGCTGGAAAACGCTGCCTGTGAGCCGGAGGTCGTCAATTTGGCCGAATCATTGCGTGCAATGGGCGCAGATATCAATGGCGATGGTTCCAGCCGTGTTGTTATCCGCGGTGTTGATCGCATCACAGGCGGTGATATGACTGCAATCGCCGACCGCATCGAAGCTGCGACCTATCTTGCTGCCGGTATGATTACCGGCGGCGAAGTAACCGTCACACAGGTTGATCCCGCGGCACTGGAAGCCTTCCTCACCTGCGCATCCGAAGCAGGCGCCACAGTTGCAACCGGTGAAGACTGGATTCGCTGCGGTGCAAAGCAACGACTGCAAGCGATCAATATTGATACTGCTCCGCATCCTGGCTTTCCGACCGATCTGCAAGCCCAGTTCATGGCCATGATGTGTCTGGCTGATGGCAGCAGCCTGATCAGTGAAACCATTTTCGAAAACCGTTTCATGCATGTGCAGGAACTGGTGCGCATGGGCGCAGACATCCATCTGGATGGACATACCGCGATCGTCAACGGCGTCGAGACGCTCTCCGGCGCACCGGTCATGGCCACCGACCTGCGCGCCTCGGCAAGCCTCGTGCTGGCAGGCCTTGCCGCCGAAGGTGAAACATGTGTTTCACGCGTCTATCATATAGACCGCGGCTACGAACGCATCGAAGAAAAGCTGTGCCAACTGGGTGCGAATATCGAGCGCCATAGTGCCAGCGAATATTTCACGCAGGGAGCCCTTGCCAGTGCCTGATACAAACAAACCACTGACCATCGCCTTGCCCAAGGGCCGCATTCTGGAGGAAACACTGCCTTTGCTTGAAGCTGCGGCGCTCGTTCCTGCAGAGGATATCAGTACGACCAGAAAACTGATGGTGGATGGCCCCGTTGCCGGGGGGAAAGGCACAGAAAGCCGTATCCGTTTTCTTATTATACGGGCCGCTGATGTCTGCACCTATGTGGAACAGGGTGCAGCCGACCTTGGCATTGTCGGCCGCGATTTGCTGCTCGAATACCGGCCGCATGTTTTTGAACCGCTGGATCTGAAAATCGGTCGCTGCCGTCTGTGCGTCGCCGGGCCGAAAGCGCTGCTTGCACAGGGCAAGCCGCAACGCGGAGTACGCATCAAGGTGGCGACCAAATATGACCGCCTGGCGGAAAAATATTATCTGACACAGGGCATACAGGCGGAAATCATTCACCTGTATGGCTCCATGGAACTGGCCCCGCTGGTCGGCATGGCTGATCGCATTGTCGATCTTGTTTCCACCGGCGGCACATTGCGCGCCAATGGCCTGGCGGAGGAAGAAACGCTGTATGACATTTCCAGCCGCCTGATTGCCAACCCGGCCAGCTTTGCCACGCGCGCCAAGGCGGTCAAACCGGTTATCGAACGCCTCAGACAGGCTGTAGCGGATATGAAGGAGGCAGCATGAGCAAGATACTCCGCCTGAATTCAAACCAGGATGGTTTCCAGTCCCGTCTGGATACCCTGCTGGGCCGGGAAACCGATACCGGTGCGGATGTACAGCATCTGGTTGCCGATATCCTCGCCGATGTCAAACAGCGCGGCGACGCAGCCCTGTGCGAATACACCAGCCGCTTTGACGGCTGGGAGTGCACGCCCGACACACTGGAAATTACCCGTGAGGATATGGAGACAGCATGGAAGGCTGTCTCCGAAGAGGATCGTGAAGCGCTACAGCTGGCCTCTGACCGCATTCGCGCCTATCACGAGCACCAGCGGCAGGAAAGCTGGGAATACACCGATGATGCGGGGTTGACGCTTGGCCAGCGCATTACGCCGCTGGACCGCGCCGGCCTGTATGTGCCGGGGGGCAAGGCAGCCTATCCTTCTTCGGTATTGATGAATGCCGTACCTGCGCATGTGGCCGGCGTCGAAGAAATCGTCATGGTTGTTCCGACGCCGGGTGGCGAGGTCAACGAGCTGGTACTGGCGGCTGCCTGGACCAGCGGTGTGCAGCGCGGCTTTGCTGTTGGCGGTGCGCAGGCCGTGGCAGCGCTCGCTTATGGCACGGAAACCGTGCCTGCCGTGGACAAGATTGTCGGCCCCGGCAATAAATTTGTCGCCGCCGCCAAGCGGCAGGTTTTTGGCACCTGCGGCATTGACATGATTGCCGGCCCATCCGAAATCGTGGTCGTGGCCGATGGCGGCAAGCCGGAGTGGCTGGCTGCCGATTTCCTGTCACAGGCCGAACATGACGAAGCCGCGCAGAGCTTTTTTATTTCCACCGACAGCGACCTGATCGATGCCGTGGCCGATGCCATCGAGAAACATCTTCAGACGTTGCCACGGGCTGACATTGCCCGCGCCTCGGTGGAGACGCATGGTGCACTTATTCATGTGCGGGATCTGGCCGAAGCGGCGGATACCATTAACAAAATCGCGCCGGAACATCTGGAACTGGCTTTGCATGATCCCGATGTGCTGTTGCCATATATCCGACATGCCGGCGCCATTTTTCTCGGCCATTATGTGCCGGAGGCGCTCGGTGACTATACCGCCGGCCCCAACCATGTATTACCGACAAACAGGACGGCGCGGTTTTCAAGCCCGCTCGGGGTTGATGACTTTACCAAGAAGAGCAGCATCATCCGCTCAACCCGGGAAGGCGTTGCCACCATCGGTCCGGCTGCCGCACATCTGGCCCATCGTGAAGGCCTGCAGGCGCATGCGTTGACACTGGAGCTGCGGCTTAAGGACAAGTGAGTGATTCGTAACGATATCAAGGCGCTTGGCGCGTACCACGTGCCGGACAGCAGCGGGCTGATCAAGCTGGATGCGATGGAAAATCCTTATGCCATGCCGGCAAAGCTGCGTACGGCCTGGCTGAAGCACCTGAGTCAGGTTGATATCAACCGCTACCCCGATGCCGACATGTATCATCTGCGTCAGAAAATCGCGGCGCGTGACGGGCTGGCGGCGGATCAGGTGCTGGTCGGCAATGGTTCGGATGAAATCATTCAGATGCTGTTGATGGCTGCGGATGCAGGCGCCTGTGTCACGCCTGCGCCGACGTTTGTCATGTACGAGCTTATCTCACGCTGGTTGAAAAGGCCGGTTTCCACCGTACCGCTGGCACAGGATTTTTCGCTGGATACCAACGCATTCCTTGAGGTTTGTGCGCGTGAGAAGGCGTCTATCGCCTTTCTGGCCTGTCCGAACAATCCGACCGGCAATATGTGGCCGGAGGAAACCATCCGCCAGATTGCGGAAAACTCGCGTGGGCTTGTCGTGATTGATGAGGCCTACCGGCCGTTTGCAGACCGGACGCATACGTCGTTGATTGCGCCCAACGTGTTGATTCTGCGCACCTTTTCCAAGCTTGGCTGGGCCGGCCTGCGGCTGGGTTACGTGCTTGGGGATGCGGACACCATCGCACAGATGAACAAGACTCGGCTGCCTTACAATATCAACACCCTGACGCAAGCGAGCGCTGCCTTCCTGCTCGATCACTTTGATGTCTTTGAAAGGCAGGCGGCGGATATTTGCGCCGAGCGCGCCCGTATCTCGGCGGCGCTGGTGGAAATGGATGGCGTCGAGGCCTTTCCGTCTGAGAGCAATTTCCTGCTTGTTCGCGTACCGGATGCCGTCCAGGCCTTTGAACAGCTGACGACCAGGGGTATTCTTGTCAAAAATATGCATGGACAGCATGACTTGCTGAATCACTGTCTGCGCGTCACCATCGGCACAAAGCAGGAGAATGACTTGTTCCTGAAAGCCCTACGGGAGATTTTAGTATGACTCGCACCGCCAGCATTGAAAGAAAGACCAAGGAGACGTCCATTCGCCTGACGCTGGATCTCGATGGTGAAGGCAAGTCCGAGCTGGATACGTCAATACCGTTTCTTGACCACATGCTTGAGCAGATTGCCCGTCACGGCCTGATTGATCTGACGGTCAAGGCCACGGGCGACCGTGAGATTGATGATCATCACACGGTTGAGGATATCGGCATCTGCTTCGGCGAGGCACTGCGCGATGCAGTCGGAGACAAGGCCGGTACCGTCCGCTATGGCCATGCCTATGTGCCGCTTGATGAAGCGCTGTCACGCGTGGTACTGGACCTGTCAGGACGTTCGGGGCTTGTCTATTGCGTTGATTTCCCGAAAGAGCGTGTCGGCGAGTTTGATGTGGACCTGTTCAAGGAGTTTTTCCAGGCCATTGTCAATCATGGCCGTATCACGCTGCATATCGATGCGATCCGCGGCGATAACAACCATCATATTATCGAAACCGTATTCAAGGCCTTTGGTCGAGCCCTGCGCATGGCTTTGGCCAAAGACCCGCGTATCTCTGACATTCCCTCCACCAAGGGCGCACTGTAAAACTTACGACCGGAAACGGAACGTTCAGGCATGATCGCACTGATTGATTATGGCATGGGCAACCTGCATTCCGTCGCCAAGGCGCTGGAGAAGGCAGGTGGCAGCGATATCAGGCTGGCCAAAACAGCTGATGAAATGGCCAATGCGGATCGCATTGTACTGCCCGGTGTGGGTGCATTCCGCGATTGTATCGGCGCGCTGGAGAAAACCGGTCTGGACGAGGCCATCAGGACGCAGATTGCCAAAGGCACACCTTATCTTGGCATCTGCCTCGGCATGCAGGTGCTGATGGATGTTTCATTGGAGTTCGGACGTTATCAGGGCCTTGGCCTGATA
>JBHHXG010000094.1:0-5445 GCA_046756985.1 Mariprofundaceae bacterium
ACAAGGACAAGGACAAGGACAAGGACAAGGACAAGGACAAGGACAAGGACAAGGATAAGAAAAAGGATAAGAAAAAGGATAAGAAAAAATAGGCAAGCTTGAATCGGGAAGCTTACAGCAGGGAAAAGAGTATTTAGCCGGTTACAACATAACACTTCACCGGCTCAGCCCGGTTTCTGACTTTGATTCCGCCTTGTTCGATCATGTGAAAATACTGGGCACACTGTTCATGAGTTTTTTCGCCGACAAGTATCTGATTTCCCTTGGCAATTTGTTCAAGCCGGGCACCCACATTCACGGTATCGCCAATGACGGTATAATCCATGCGGTTTTGGGAGCCGACATTACCGACAACTACTTCGCCGGTATTGATGCCAATGCCGATTTCAAATACTGGCATGCCTTGCTGCTGTCTTTCCAGTATGAGTGCTTGTACCTCATTCTGCATCTCCCTGGCAGCATGAATGGCATCCATTGGCGCCTTGTCGGGTGTGCCGACCAGCCCAAAAACGGCCATCAGCTCGTCGCCGACAAATTTGTCCAGTACGCCGCGATGTTCGAAGATGATCTTCACCATGCAATCAAAATATTCATTTAACATAGAGATGATTTCCTCGGGCTCCATGTTTTCCGAGATGGTGGTAAACGAGCGGATATCGGCAAAAAGAACGGTTGCCATGCATTTTCTGTTCTGCAACGGCATATCGCCTTCGGCCTGCAGCAGTTGATCAACGACATTCTGACCGATATAGCGGCTCAACCTGTGGCGTATGATGATTTCCTCGCCTAGTTTTTTCTGATAATCCTCAATATCCTTGGCATACAGCATCAGTTTGGTCGTTACTTCACGATAATTTCTGTTGGATTTATCCACCTCGGCAAGCATCGTGTTGAAATGATGCGCCATCTCTGACAGTTCCTGGGGCGCTTGGGCATCAATTTGTATGGGTTGTTTGCTGGGTGCATTGGCAGCAGCGCAGGCCTTGTCGGACAATTCCTGCATTTGGCTCCCGATTCTGCGCATCAGGGAGAAACCGGTAAGGTGAGAAACCAGTGCGGCTGCAGCGATCAACAAGATGGTTTCGGTAAGGTCGGCCTTGATGTGAATCATGATATAGATGGCTAACAGGTAGGGAATGATGCCGAGCAGGCTGAAAATCACCTGGGTGATTTCCTTGAAGCTGGTCGAGCGGGATGTCTTCATGAGATGGATGTCTCCATGTCAGGGTTTTTCATGCTTTGCGTCGCGCATAATCCTGTCGAAAGACAACGGCGCATCTGTAACGATACCGACTCTGGCGCGCCGGGTACTGCTGCCCTCAGAGCCTATCCAGGCGATGGTGCCGAGGCCTGTCATTTTTGCATTTACTGTATCTGTGCCAGGCAGTTTAATGGCAACGGCAAGCCTGTCGCCAACCGAATACAGCTCTGGCCGGGTGGTGGAAAAGCAGACGCCCCCTCCAGAGACATCATTCAGAACAGCCGTTTCGCTGGAGGTATGTGTGTCGTCATTAAGAAGCGATACCTCGATTTCAAACTCAATGGTAAAGCGTTCAAATTCTCTGCGTCCGGATTGCTCTTCTGGCATGGTGTCACTCCCTCCTGCAGTCAATACCGAGTATAGACGCTATGCCGGGCTTCGAGAACCTTAAGCATTTCGGAGTCGAATGATTTCCGGGGTGAACAAGGGAAGGTTTGGATACAAAATGGTGGCCAGGGACGGAATCGAACCGCCGACACGAGGATTTTCAGTCCTCTGCTCTACCGACTGAGCTACCTGGCCACTGCAAAAAGAAAACGCTCCCTGTCAGGGAGCGCGATTTATACTGTTATCAGTACGAGGATACAAGCACAAGTTTGCCTGTCAGACCCCGGCAGGAAGGCAAACTCCGGCAGGCTAGAAATGCACCCGGTAATGTGGGTCAAGCCAGCATTTGGGTAGAGTCTCACCGGATGGAAACACCAGCGCATCTTTCCTGGCGCTTACGGGGTCACCCACCTCTTCACCCGCCTGATATTTTACGCTGACTTGCTCCGCCGTGGGGTCAAACAGTTCAGCCAGCTCCAGTACTTCGGCAAGATCTCCGGTTTCTGCATTTTTCAGGAACATGACATTCTCCTTTTCCGGGTAAATCCATCCACGATATCTCTACTTAAAGTAAAGCATGCGCCGGATTCCCTGTCCAGCTACTGCCCTCGCTCAACCCTTTGGCACTGGCAGAACGATATCAATACGGCGATTTTTCGCACGGCCTGCTGCCGTCTCATTATTGGCGACAGGCTTTTCTTCGCCATGGCCGACAGCAGAAACGCCCTGTTGTGAGCCGGTCATACGATTCAGCAGATAATCCTTAACTGCATTGGCACGCCTTTCGGAGAGGATCTGGTTGTATTCATTGGAACCCATAAAGTCGGTGTGCCCTTCCACGCGTACGCTGCGCTTCGGGAAAATGGCAATGGATTTGACGGCATTGTCCAGCAGCTGATAGGTGGCGGGCGGAATCACCGCGCTGCCGCTTCTGAAATTAAGCGCATTCACGCGCAGAATAACATCTGCATCCGGTGTTAGCAGGATTTCAACCTCATTGGGATTAAACAGTTTGGTCAACCGCTTGATTTTGGCCTCTGCCTCGCGCTTTAGCTGCAGTTTGCGGCGGATTTCGGCCATATCGGACAGCTCACCCTCATATTTCGCCAGTTTCTGACTCAAATCCCGGACCTGGCCATCAGCGTCTGCCAGCTGTGCCTCATAATTCTGCTGCATATCTGTGATGGCCTGCCGGAGAAGCACGAGCTGTTCCTCCGGAGTCTGTGTACGGTCAAGCTTAATACCAAGGCTTTCCCCGAGCAGCCGCATGCGTGCATCTTCGGTATCAATCCAGTTTTCAATTTCTGCCGGATTTTTGTTTAGTTTTGTGCCAATATCGGCAATGCGCATAGCCCGTGTCGCTTCCTGCTCGCCCTGTTGTGACAGCGTATAGAATTTCGTGCCTGCGTCAGGGTTTTCCTTGATCAGGCGTTCGATCTGTCGCTGGTTTTCAAGCGCGCGATTAAGTGCCTTGGGGGCATATTTGCGTGCATGGACTCGCCGCGCTCCGGCCACGGTTTTGGTAATCGGGCGTACATACTGTTCCCGTGCGGCCACGACCTGGGCGGCATGAATCGTTTGACGTGCGATCTTTGCCTTGCGTTTGGCCAGTATGAGATCATCACCCTCAGCCGGCCTGACAACATCCAGGAATTCTTCTTCAGCACGTTTTACCAGGTCTGCGCGCAGATTCTCAGCGCCCGCCAGCTGCATACGGTCGCGGGATTCCACCAGAGCAGAGAAGCTTTCGCTAAATCTCTGTGCTGCGGTGGATGCCTGCTTCGCGTAAAGGCTTGTCTTTTCCAGAAGCTTCATGATGGAATCGACATTGCCTCCAGAGGATAGCAACGTTTTGGCTTTATCCAGTGATTCTTTGGCATCGTTATAATGCGTAGGGGAGAACTCGGCAGCCCTCAGCTGCTCGGCTTCAGCTATTTGTTGTTCTACTTCTTCCAGCGTAATTGCATAGGCAGGATTCAGGCCAAATGGGATCGCTATAGTCAAAGCGAACATCGCGCGTAAAACAAAACGGTGTAACATAATCTTCCCCCTTACTTCGTGCCACTGAAGGCACGCGCAAATATCAGTTTCCCTAAAATCTGCGTGTGACAGGACGACGGTAAGTGACTCCAGTCACAGGCTGATGATAGTAATGTTTCAATTGGTCTACAGTCTAGCAAAGTTAGTGGATGTCCTCCAATCGCTGGCATCAGGGGCGGGGCAATATATCTGACTTATCCGTCGGAAACAGCCGGCGGCGATAGAAAGCAAGTTCTGCAATGGATTCCCGGACATCCTGCAAAGCAAGGTGTGAACCCTTTTTGACCGGTGGCTTCAGCGCCGGGTACCAGCGCCGAGTCAGTTCCTTGATTGTGCTGACATCAATATTGCGGTAATGCATATAAGCTTCCAGTTTCGGCATATAGCGCACCAGAAAGCGGCGATCCTGGTGAATGGAGTTACCGCACAGCGGAGAAGCGCCCTGCGGGATATGCTGGCAGATGAATGTCAGTGTCTGCGCCTCAGCCGCGGCCAACGTAATATCCGACTGGCGGACGCGCGCACTTAGTCCGGAGGCGCCATGATGTTCCTTGCACCAGTCGTTCATGGTATTCAGCACCGTATCCGGGTGGTGGATGGCCAGATTCGGGCCTTCGGCAAGGATATTGAGATCGGCATCGGTAATGATCGTGGCAATCTCAAGAATCGTATCGGCCTCAGGATCAAGACCGGTCATTTCCAGGTCCATCCAGACGAGATTGCTTGATTTTGTGCTGTTTTCCGTGCTCATGGGCTGAAGCTACTCCAATCGCATGCCGATGACTTGTGCCAATTGCACCGTTTCGCCATGCGGCGGTAAAAAACAGACGCGCGGGATATGCCATGCACGCCGTACCGGGTAGTGCCGCCGCAACGCGGTAAACGCCTCAGCCAGGCTAGCGATGTCCAGTATGGCGGTAGCGCGCAGTGCATCAACATCGTGTTGTAGTGGGTAAAGCCGTGTAACTACTGCATGCAGGTTGGCCCAGTGATCGTTCCCTGTCTCGATACGGATGACTTCCGGTTCAGGTGCTGGAAGGTGATCCTGCATGTCCCAGGCCGGATCAATGCCCAGATACCGGCACAGGGCGTCGTACACAAACTGCGTATTGGCCGCCTTGCCTTCCAGTGAATGGCCAGCGATATGCGGCGTGGCGATGATCACCTGCGAATGGGATAAAAGCCTGTGTGAAATAGCTGGTTCATTCTCCCAACAGTCGAGCACTGCCCACCGTGAAGCATCGCCATCCAGCCAGTCCGCAAGAGCTTCGTTATCAACAACCGCTCCGCGCCCGGCATTGATAATACCCCGGCCTTGAAAACGCTGTAGTCTGTCCTGATTCAGAAGATGCCAGGTTGCATCCTCGCCTTCACGGGTCAGCGGCGTATGCAGACTCAGAATATCGGCCTGATCAAGCAGTTCATCCAGCGAAGAAAAGCCATGATCTCCCTCGACGCGTTGTCGTGGGGGGTCACTCACAAGCACTTGCATACCAAACGCTTGGCATAGCTTCTCAAAACTGCCGCCGATACGGCCTGCGCCAATGATACCCAGTGCGGTTTCTGGTATGGAAATAAGTTTTCTCGTATGAAGTTCAAGCAGCACGGTAATCATGTATTCGATGACCGAACCCGTGGATGATCCAGCGGCATTGGCAAAGGCGATGCCGTGATTTTCCAGCCATACCTTGTCGAAATGATCGTCGCCAATCGTTGCTGTGGCCGCAAAGCGAATGGGTGTGCCTTCCAGCAGGTCAGCATTCACCTGGGTTGAGGAACGGGTGAGAAGCACATCGGCGTTCTTCAGCGCTTCGCGA
>JBHHXG010000095.1:0-5096 GCA_046756985.1 Mariprofundaceae bacterium
GGTAGCAGCTGTGATGATTGTTGTTGCGTCCATATTATATACTCCTATGCGTTGTGAAAATTAATCAGTGTTCCACCGGCTGGTGCGCAATGGATAAGTACACCACGGTAAGAATCATGAAGATAAAGGCCTGCAAAAGGCCGATAAACAGGTGGAAGGCCGTCCAGGCCAAACCAACAAAGAAACCCGCTGCCATGCTAGCCACACCGCCACTCAGCAGCAGAAAGGCGATCAGTAAAAAGATCACTTCGCCGGCAAACATGTTGCCGAACAAACGAAAAGAAAGAGAAAGCGGCTTGGCAATCTCCTCAACCAGTTTCAGAATCAGGTTAATTGGCATGACAACCGGCTTGAGCACTGTCGGCACCAGGCTGGTAAAAGGCTCAAACAGCAGTTCCTTGCAAAAATGCACCGGCTTGAGTTTGAACTCATAATACAGCACAAGTACAAAAACGGACACAGCCATGGCAGCCGGCATATTCAGGTCATTGGATGGCACCGGACGGAAATGCTCAACACCAAACAGGTGTGCGATGTTACCAATCAAAAATGCAGGCAAAATATCAATGGTGTTAATCAGGAAAATAAACACAAAGACCGTAAAGGCCAGCGGTGCAATCAGGGGATTATGTACCGGGAAATTATCTTTAACAGTCTGGTCAATAAATCCGACCACGGACTCCATGAAATTCTGGGCGCCGGTTGGCGCACCTTCTACCAGCCTGCCTTTCAGCCACAGTGCAAAGCCAAACAGGGAACCCGCCACGATAAGTGTGACCAGCATCGTATCAAGGTGAATCTGCATGAACGGATTGGACTCATCAATCTTATACGTCCAGTAATGCAGATGGCCGGCAATTCCGCCGTCACCATGGCCCTGTTCTGCCAAGTCAATCCCCCTCAGTCCGGGCATCTCCGCGCACCGCGTGAAAACCGCCCACAATAAATAACATCAGCTGTGCAACAAACATTCCCGCCGCAACAGCCGGCAAACTCAATGCAATCCCGTAAGCAACCATGAGCATCACAATCAACGCCAGAAACCGGACCACCGCCGATTGATAAAGCATACGCCGTCCAGCCGCCTCGCTTGTATCAACTGCCTGCTTCACCTTACGCGCCAGCCACAAACCATTGATCAGCATCAAAAGCGCGCCATACAAAAACGCGAGACCAGCCGTAAAACCCCATACCACAGTCAGCACCGAAAAACCGAGCATGGCTGCCACAAACTGGCTGGTCGCGATACTGCGGATATTCCCTTGCCACAAAGGCGAATCGGGCCCGGACAAATTAAAGCCCCTCATCTTCCCGGATGCAGCAAAGAAACCGACCCCTCGCTACGGGTCGCGATTTCTACCAGTTCAGACACAGTATTTCAACCACAATTTCCGACAGGAAAATTCCGCCCCGAACTTACTCGTAAACCGACCGCAACCCTTCCAGATAGCGCTGTGCCCGCGTATACCCCTGCTCCAGTTGCACATCCGGATCCTCGCCCAAGGCCGTGATCGATTCCCGCGCATAATCCTGCCTTTCCTCCTCCGACATCTGTTGCCAGTCCGATGCGTCCACCAGACCGTCGCCAGTCTTATCGAACCTGGCATCCACCGAAAGGGCACTCTCGGCAAAGACCGGTATGGCCAGCAGTAACACCGCGGCCAGAAGCAGAATCCTAATAACGGTAGTGCTCCGGCTTGTAAGGGCCTTCAACCGGCACACCGATATAATCGGCCTGCTCCTGTGACAGTTCGGTCAGGTTCACGCCAATCTTGCCCATATGCAGGCGTGCCACTTCCTCGTCCAGATGTTTCGGCAAGGTATACACCTTGTTTTTATACTGTCCTGTCTGATTGAACAGCTCAATTTGAGCCAGTGTCTGGTTGGAGAAGGAGTTGGACATCACGAAGCTCGGATGCCCCGTTGCACAACCCAGATTCACCAGACGTCCTTCGGCCAGCAGAGTGATACGCCTGCCATCCGGGAAGATGATCTGATCCACCTGCGGCTTTACATTCTCCCACTTGTATTCCTTCAGACTTGCCACATCAATTTCATTATCGAAGTGGCCGATATTGCAGACGATGGCCTGATCGGGCATGGCCACCATGTGATCATGGGTGATCACATGATAGTTTCCTGTGGTGGTCACAAAGATATTACCCTGTTTGCAGGCTTCATCCATATTGACCACGCGGTAGCCTTCCATAGCCGCCTGCAAAGCGCAGATCGGATCGATTTCGGTCACCCATACAGTCGCACCCATGCCGCGGAATGCCTGGGCACAACCCTTGCCAACATCGCCGTAGCCAAGCACCACGGCAATCTTGCCGGCGATCATCACATCGGTAGCGCGCTTGATGCCGTCGAGCAGTGATTCGCGACAGCCATAGAGGTTATCGAACTTGGATTTGGTAACTGAATCATTGACGTTGATGGCCGGAAACGGCAGCTCACCGCTCTCCTGCATCTGATAGAGGCGATGTACGCCAGTGGTGGTCTCTTCTGTCACACCCTGAATGGCGTCACGACGGCTGGCGTAGTAACCGGGCTGACTGGCCAGCCGCTTTTTGATCGAAGCAAAGAGAAACTCCTCCTCTTCGGAACCCGGATTGTCCAGCACGGAGGCATCCTTCTCCGCCTTGGCTCCCAGAATCAACAACAGCGTGGCATCACCACCATCGTCCAGAATCATGTTCGGCGTGCCGCCGTCATGCCATTCCATGATATTGTGACAGTATTCCCAGTACTCCTCCAGCGTCTCGCCCTTGTAGGCATAGACCGGAATACCATCGGCGGCAATGGCCGCTGCGGCATGATCCTGGGTGGAAAAAATATTACAGGACGCCCAGCGTACCTCGGCGCCAAGCGCAACCAGTGTTTCAATCAGCACCGCTGTCTGAATGGTCATATGCAGGCTGCCTGCAATACGTGCGCCCTTTAACGGCTTCTCGGCAGCATACTTTTCGCGGATCGCCATCAGCCCCGGCATTTCGGTTTCGGCAATGGCGATTTCCTTGCGTCCCCATGATACGCTTTCAGCAGAAATATCCGCCACCTTGTAGTCAGAAAAATCAGTCATCACTCATACTCCTCTATTAAATAAAAGTGTATGAGCGCAGTTGTTTATCATGACTGAGCCTGGCGGCCATTTATCAAACGACGGCCGTCGCAGCGCTCCTCAGTCGAAATTGAAATGTGAATTACAGACCAGCAGCCGCTTTTAAGGCATCCACCTTGTCCGTTGCCTCCCATGTAAACTCCGGAATCTCGCGACCGAAATGACCATAGGCTGCTGTTCTGGCATAAATCGGGCGCAGCAGATCCAGTTCCTGCACAATACCTTTCGGACGCAGGTCAAACACGTCGCGGACAATTTCAGCCAGCTTACCTTCGTCAATTTTACCGGTACCGAAGGTATTCACCATGACCGAAAGCGGTTTGGCAACGCCAATAGCATAGGCCACCTGCACCTCACAGCGATCGGCGAGTCCCGCAGCCACAATGTTCTTGGCCACATAACGCATCATGTAACAGGCAGAGCGGTCTACCTTGGTCGGATCCTTGCCTGAAAAAGCGCCGCCGCCGTGGTGGCCAAAGCCTCCATAGGTATCAACGATAATCTTGCGCCCTGTCACACCGCAGTCACCCACCGGCCCGCCAATGACAAAGCGCCCCGTCGGATTGATGTGATATTCAGTATTAGCATGCAACAGACCGGTCGAACTCAGCACCGGATTAATGACTTCATCCATGATTGCTTCGGAGAGCTCTTTATGTTCCACATCCGGATCGTGCTGTGTGGACAGCACGACGGCATCGATGGCCACCGGCTTGAAATTCTCATAGCGCACAGTGACCTGTGATTTTGCGTCAGGGCGCAGGAAATTCAGCGTACCGTTCTTGCGCGCTTCAGACTGTCTGGCCACCAGCTGATGTGACAGGTGAATCGGGGTCGGCATCAGTACATCGGTTTCATTAGAGGCATAACCGAACATCAGACCCTGATCACCAGCCCCCTGATCCAGATCAATGCCTTCGCCTTCGTTGACGCCCTGGGCAATATCCACGGACTGCTTATCCAGACTGACCAGCACGGCGCAGGACTCCCAGTCAAAGCCCATCGCCGACGAATTGTAACCGATTTCCTTAATCGCACTGCGTACAATATCCTGATAATCCACGACGGCGGAAGTCGTAATCTCGCCAGCCACCAGCGCCATGCCTGTGGTGACCATGGTTTCGCAGGCCACGCGCGCATATTTATCCTGCTCCAGAATCGCATCGAGCACGCCATCGGAAATACGGTCGGCCACCTTGTCCGGGTGCCCTTCTCCAACAGATTCACTGGTAAAAACAAAATCACGACTCATTGAAAGCTGCTCCTTGAACGACCGCCAACAAGGGCGAAATGGGCGCGCATCCTAGCGCCAGAATCCTGCAAGGGAAACTACCGAAAATCCGGGAAACCCCGTTTAACGCTGCTTCAGCACCAACACAGCGCCAATGGCTGCAGTCAGCACAGCAAACGGCCCCTGCCATGCCGTGAAACCCTGCTGCCAGAACACTGCCGTCATGCCACTTCCGGCAGCAAGCAAAATAATCCCGAACAGGCCGGGCCATCCCGAGGTATGGCTGTTCGAAGCCTTTGCCGGTTGGCTGCTGGCCTGCGTCATCATCGAACGCAACTCATCGGGCAGCCGCAGCCAGCTCTCCACACCCTGGCGCAATTCGAGCGCTGCCTGCTCCACCCTGGCCTTCGGCCCCAGATGTTCGGCTACCCATTGCGTCACCAGCGGCCGGGCCAGGTTCCACACATTGATATCCGGTTCCAGTTCACGCGCTACGCCTTCGATCACCACCATCGTTTTCTGCAGCAACAACAGCTCGGGACGGGTTTCCATCTGGAAGCGCTCGGTCACCGAAAACAGATAAAACAGCAGCTCCGCCAGTGAAATATCCTTCAGTGCACGATTGAAGATCGGCTCGGCAATCTCACGCATCGCATCCTCGAATGCCGACACATCGGTATCCGGTGGCACATAACCGGCCTCCAGATGCACTTCGGCAGCACGCCGGTAATCCTGTTTCAGAAA
>JBHHXG010000096.1:0-5005 GCA_046756985.1 Mariprofundaceae bacterium
AAAAGTTATGCTGAAGTGGCCGAGGCCAATAATAATGGTGGTTGCTGCGGTGTGGAATCGAGCTGTTGCGGTGTATCCGATGATGCCGCGATCAATACGCTGATTTCGACTCGCCTGGGTTATTCGGAAGATGATCTCGCCAGTGTTCCGGAAGGTGCGGACATGGGACTGGGTTGTGGTAATCCGCGCGCCATTGCCGACCTAAAGGCCGGAGAAGTGGTGGTTGACCTGGGCGCGGGCGGCGGTTTCGATGCCTTCCTCGCTGCCAATGAAGTTGGTGATTCAGGACATGTCATTGGCATCGACATGACGCCGGACATGCTTTCCAAGGCGCGGGCGAACGCTGAGAAGGGGAAGTTTGCCAATGTCGAATTCCGGCTCGGGGAGATTGAGCATATTCCGGTTGCCGACAACACGGCGGATGTGATCATCTCCAATTGCGTGATCAATCTCTCGCCGCATAAGGAGCAGGTGTTCCGGGAAGCGCTCCGTGTGCTCAGGCCCGGCGGCCGATTGGCCATTTCCGATGTCGTGGCTAGCTGTGAAATGCCGGATGAGATGAAGAGCGATCCGCAGCTCTATGCCGGCTGCATGGCCGGGGCTTCACTGATTGATGATCTCGGAGTCATGATGGCGGAAGCTGGTTTCACGGATATCCGTATCGAGCCGAAGGACGAATCGCGCGAATTTATCCGTGACTGGGCCCCGGGCCGCGGGGTGGAAGATTATGTGGTTTCCGCCCATATTGAGGCCACCAAACCCTGTTGTCCTGATTCTGGCTGCTGCTGACACAGACGGCACTCTTAAGGTGTACTTTAAAGAATAAATCCAGGTGCTGGGCCGAGGGTATTGCAAGCATTTGAATGGCTCCCTTCTGAAGGCACCGCCAAGGTGCAGCCACATGCATTTGTCATCCTGCCGCTGACAGGGCCCCTGGCCTGTTATCTCATCGGAACTTTTATTCCTGGTAACTCCTGCGACGTATCAGCGCCGACAACCCGGCTTCTGCCTGCTTCCTTGGCACGGTACAGACGGTTGTCTACACATTCCAGAAACCGGTCCAGCGCCTCACCCGGGCCATTTTCCATCCATGCCTTGTCAAAGGCGGCAACGCCGGCCGAAAAGGTAATGGTTCTGGATTGATCTTTGCCGAGATCCATAGGGCTGGCCGATACATGCTTCAGCCATTTGTGCGCCGCCAATACTGCATGTGCATCATCAATATGCGGAAGCAATACAAGAAACTCCTCGCCACCCCAACGGCCCAGTACATCCGCCTGCCTGAGGCGTTCCTGCACAGCGCTGACAACGTCTTTGAGCACGGCATCGCCGGCCGCATGGCCAAAGGTGTCGTTAATGTCCTTGAAGTGGTCAAGATCAATCAGCACAATCGAATAAGGCATGTCATAACGGGAAGCTTCCGCAATACCGTGTTCCAGGCGCTCGAGCATGTAACGGCGATTATATGCCCCAGTCAATGAGTCGTGATATGCCTGATATCGAAGTTCATTCTGCATCTCCTGCAGGCGCGTCACCATGCGCCACATCAGCAGCGCCTCCACGCCGCCAAGGACGCCGCCCACATGTGTTTTTCCGGCCAGTTCTTCACTGACCCTTATATCTCCCGTCAGATTGAACACCATGCATGGCCCGCAGGCGCGCAAGGCCTCGTCCATATCCGTGAAGACAGGAATATCCAGGGTACGTGCCAGCTCCATGCCGGGGGCGTCGGCGACAGGGTCAACGACGCCCGCCACATGAAGCGTTTTTTCTTCACGCAGCATTTCCAGCATGGCGTAGCCGCCACGCCCGCCACCGATAATCAATGTGCGATTGCTGTCATCTTTCATATTACCATTCTCCAAGGTTTATCCTGTCTCAATACGCATCCGAGTAGTGCCGGGCTTTTCCCCGCGGGAGGATGTATTACATATCCGTATAGTTGGTGTAAATATCCTCCATGGTGCCGGTGCTCTTGCTGAAGGCTGCAAGAACGGCGGGGTCAAAATACTTGGGATCGGTGCGTCCATCTCCTTTGCTGATAATTCTGACGCTTGTTTCGTGATCAAATGGTTCCTTGTAGGGCCGCCGGCTACGCAGCGCATCATAGACATCGCATATCTGCATAATTCTTGCGGGTAGAGGAATCGCTTCGCCTTTCAGGCCCTGGGGATAGCCGCTGCCATCCCAGTGCTCATGATGGGACAGCGCAATTTCCTCTCCCATTCGTGAATAAGGGGAAGCACAATCCGCCAGAATTTGCGCCCCGATGGTGGTATGGGTTTTCATGATTTCCCATTCTGCGGGTTCAAAGCCGCCGGGCTTCAGCAGAATGCTGTCAGGTATGCCGATTTTTCCGACATCATGCATCGGGCTGGCATAATGGATCGTCTTGCAGAACCCTGCATCCATGCCCAGCGCTTCGGCCAGCGCCTGGGTGTAGAAGCTGATCCGGCGGACATGCGCGCCGGTTTCATCGTCCCGGTATTCTGAGGCCCGCATCAAAGTAAAGATCGTTTCAACAAAGGCGCTTTCCAGTTGCCGGGTCCGCTTTTGCACCTGTTTTTCCAGTACGCGGTTGTGGTCCTTGATGATATCGCTGGCCTGTTTCAGGCGCAGCAGGTTACGCACCCGCATCCGGATTTCATCGGCATTGACGGGTTTGGAAACAAACTCTTCCGCGCCCATGGCCAGACCGCGGGTGCGCGATTCCTGATCTTCCAGCGCTGTAATCAGGATGACGGGGATATGTTCGGTTTTTTTGTTCTTCTTCAGCCGCTCGGTGACTTCAAACCCGTCCATTTCCGGCATCATGATATCGAGCAGGACAGCGTCAGGCGCGTCGTTTTCAATGGCATCAAGAGCTTCCATGCCGCTGGTCGCGGCACGGATGTTGTATTCGGCATTTGTCAGTATTTTTGTCAGAAGCTTCCGGTTATATGCCTCATCATCCACGACAAGGATTTTTGCGATGGGCTGAGTTTCATTATGTTCATGCATGGTAGATTATTCCTCCGTATCATCCGGTGAGCTTTTCCTTGCTGAGCCATGTATCTATGGTGGACAGGAATTCCTGATAACGAATCGGCTTGGCGATATAGTCGTCACAACCAGCCGCCAGCATCTTCTCCTCATCGCCTTTCATGGCAAAGGCGGTCAGCGCGATAACGGGGATATCGTTGGTGGCCGCATTATTTTTCAGCAGCTTGGTAGCCGTGAGCCCATCCATGTCCGGAAGCTGGATATCCATCAGAATCAGGGCCGGATTCTGTTCCCTGGCGATGGCCATGCCGGTTTCTGCATCACTTGCCTCCCGCACCGCATAGCCTTCTTTGAGCAGCAGGCTGCTGGCCAGTTTCATGTTAACGGGGTTGTCTTCGATAATCAGAATTTTCTTTTTCATCATTCTTCCTCTTCTTTTTGTTCCGGCGCTGTCTTGCCCGCTTTTCTCATCGCGCGATCCACCTCCACGATAAATGAGCCATGGTTGAAACTGCTTTTTTCGACGATTTTCATGATATCGCCATTGAGTCGCTGGCGATCTTCCTCAGTGATGGTCTTGGCTGTCAGGATGATAATCGGAATATGGGCTGTTTCCTTACTGGCCTTGAGCGCGTCCACGACATTAAATCCGCTGACTTCCGGCATCATCAGATCAAGCAGGATCAGGCCGGGCAACTCGGATGTGGCCAGATCGATGCCTTCCTGCCCACCATAGGCCCTGAGCACCGAAAAATGCGCACTCTCCAGATGCCTTGCCATCACATCGACGGTTTTCGGATCATCATCCACGACCAGCACCGTCATCGGTTGTCCTTTTTCCCGGGGGGCAATGCCGGCTACAGCGGCAAGCAGGACCCGCTTCCGAACCGGTTTTTGCAACACTTCGGAGGCGCCCAGCGAGAAGCCCTTCTTTTCATCAGCCACGATGGATACCACAACGACAGGAATATGCAGTGTGGACTTGTTTTCCCTGATCCGGGCCAGAAAATCCCAGCCATCCATGCCGGGAAGCAGGATATCCAGCGTAATCAGGTCGGGGCTGTTTTCCTGCAACCATTCCAGCGCCTCCTCCGCAGTGGCGACTCTGAAGCTGCGATATCTTTCTCCTTCGAGCTGCACGCGCATCAGCTCTGCCGCCTGATCGTCATCCTCAACGATCAGCACAAGCGGTGACTCTGATGTGGTTGCCTTTGCCGGTCTTTTAGAGGAAGTGCCTTCTGGCTGTTTTTTTCCGGCCACGGCCTTAATCCGTGTCCGGTATGGCAGCGATACAGTAAATGTGCTGCCTTTTCCTTCCGCGCTTTCTACGTCCACCGTACCGCCATGCAGCTCGCACAGATGCCTGATCATGACCAGGCCGAGGCCGGTGCCTTCATATTTTCGGGACAGTTTGCTGTCTATCTGATGGAAAGGCTGGAACAGCTTCTTCTGATCCTCCTCACTGATGCCGATGCCGGTATCGGTAACAGAGATTTTCAGGTAATCGTCTCCGCTATCGGTGCTTGCGATACGCCGTGCATCGATGCGCACATTGCCGCCATCCGGCGTAAACTTGACGGCGTTGGACAGCAGATTATACATGATCTGCTTGAACCTGCGGGCATCCAGAAAGCAGTCCTTTACTTGCTCGCCTATATTCAAATCAAGCTGGATTTGGTGGGCCATCGCCTTTTCCTTGATGATGGAAAGGCTGTTATTGAGCAGGTCCGGTATATGCGTCTTTTCCAGGTCAAGTTCCATTTTTCCGGACTCGATTTTGGACAGGTCAAGAATGTCGTTAATCAATTCAAGCAGATGCTGACCGCTGTTGAAGATGTCGGTGACATATTCCTGCTGGTCTGCGTCCATCTTGCCCATGACGCCGTCTTTCAATACCTCGGAAAAACCGATGATGGCATTCAGCGGCGTTCTCAGTTCATGGCTCATATTGGCCAGGAATTCGGATTTCATGCGGCTGGCCTGGGCGAGCTGCATGTTTTTCCGCCGGATTTCCTCTTCCGCC
>JBHHXG010000097.1:0-4885 GCA_046756985.1 Mariprofundaceae bacterium
AATTGCCCGAAATGCGGATCGGAATACACCTATGAGGACAGGGGCATGTATGTCTGCCCCGAGTGCGCCCACGAATGGACCGCAGAAGCGGCGGCCGAAGAAAGCGACACCGGTCTGGTCGTCAAGGATGCCCATGGCAACCTGCTGGCAGACGGCGACACCGTGACGGTCATCAAGGATCTGAAGGTCAAGGGCGCTTCCTCGCCGCTAAAGGTCGGCACCAAGGTGAAAAACATCCGGCTGATCGAAGGCGATCACAACATCGACTGCAAGATTCCCGGCTTTGGTGCCATGCAGCTGAAATCGGAGTTCGTCAAAAAGGCCTGATCGCCCCGCCGCTGCTTTAGCGCTTCAGTGCCAGTGTCAGCCCGTCCGCGACGGGCAGCATCGAAAGCTCGATGCGATCATCTCCCTTCAGTTTTTTGTTAAATGCCCGAATCGCTTCGGTGGATTCATCCTGTTTGTCCGGGTCCACCACACTGCCACCCCACAGCACATTATCCACGGCAATCAGCCCGCCGGAGCGGATGAGTTCCAGGCAACGCTCGTAATAATTCTCATAATTAACCTTGTCGGCATCAATAAAAGCGAAATCAAATGTGCCCTCGCCACCATCGGCCAGCAGCTGACCCAGTGTTTCCACCGCGGGCCTGAGCTCCAGACGAATTTTGCCGTCCACGCCGGCATCCTCCCAGAAGCGGCGGGCAACAAACGTCCAGCGCTCGGATACATCGCAGGTGATGATTTCCCCGCCTGCCGGCAGGGCCAGCGCCATCCACAGCGTGGCATAGCCGGTGTAGGTGCCGACCTCGATCACCCGCTGTGCGCCGATCAGTTTCAACAGCATGGCCATGAATTGGCCCTGCTCGGGCGCCGAGCACATTTCGGAAAGCTCTTCGGCTTCCGTCGCCACGCGCAACCGCTGCAACACCTCCGGCTCACGCAACGATGCATCGAGCAGATAGCCATACAACGATTCCGTCAGATTCAGGGTCTTATTCGCCATGTGCCTGATCCAGTTCGGCCAGTCGCTTTGCCGCTTCTCCCAGCTGCTGCTCGCTGAAAACGGATATGCCGTGCCGGGTCAGAAGGTGCGCTGTCAGACCCTGACCGTTGATTTTTCTGCCTGAAAAACTGCCATCGTTCACGCACGATACACCACAGGAGGGGCTCCCCTCCTTCAACACAGCCACCTTGATCCTGTGCCGCCAGCATTCGGCCAGTGCTTTTTCAGCACCATCAACAAAGGCATCGGTGACATCACCGCCATCCTGATGGTGGACCCCGGAACCGCTGCGTAAGGCCGATTCGGCATCGCCATGTTTGATTTCCGCCGCCGGCCTGGGCACAGGCAGACCACCGGCCAGCTCCGGACACAGCGGTACCACTCGCCCCTGCGACTCCCACTGATCCATCAGGCCGTGTTGACGACATGCGGCTCCGTCATAGCGCACCTTTTGACCCAGCAGGCATGCACTGACCAGAATCTTCTCCATATGCTCCAGCTTAGTCCTGCGGCCTGTCCAGATAAAGCCGCCTGAAGTACAGATGAGCCCATGCCTCATTCTGGACAGCATGACATAGCGCCCATACCTTCGTGTAAAATGAGAGTGACCGGTATTTTTATCGCCGTATTTGTGCTGTTCACCGGCCTGATCTTTCAGGCTTATGCAGATGAGTCAGAAAAGCCGCTTCCGAAATGGGAAGTCGGTGTGGCTGTCGGTGCCGCATCCCTGCCCCAGTACATGGGCAGTGACGAGCGCTATCTTTTTGTTGCTCCCCTTCCCTATCTGATCTATCGCGGCGAGCGGGTGAGAGTGGGCCGCAGCGGAATCCGCTCCGAGCTTTTCGGTATTGATCGGATGATGCTGGATATATCGCTGGGATTCGGACTGCCTGTGAGAAACTCCAACCGGACCCGTGCCGGCATGCCAAAGCTGAACTTCAACCTCCAGGCAGGGCCGCGTCTGAACTGGCAAATGGCCGAAAGCGCTCGCCATGAATTGACCCTAAGACTGCCATGGCGCGCTGTCGTTGATACATCCGGCGACTATCTGGGATGGCTCTCCGAGCCGGACCTGAAATGGCAATACACGCCTTCTTCGGCACTGAAATTCCGGCTGACCTCCGGCGTGCTTTTCGGCTCACGGAAATACCATGATACCTATTACGGTGTCGCGCCTGCCTTTGTGACAGCTGAGCGCCCTGTATATCAGGCCCGGGCAGGCATGCATTCGATTTCCGTAACCGGATCGTTAAGCTACCGCTTCACGGATACCCTCACTTTTTTTACCGCGCTTCGTTACAGAAACCTGAGTCCCGGCGTGATTGCTGACAGTCCGCTGGTCAGGGATCATGACTATTTTTCCATTGCCGCAGGCTTGGCCTGGAGTCTGTGGCAGTCGGATGAAACAGGATTTGACGACTGATCCCTTCCGCTCATGCGAGTGAGCAACTAGTCTCGTGAGCATAAGGCTCCATATGCTCTAAAAAGGATGAACACCATGTTTCTAGGTCTGCTTCCCGCCATGCGAAAAATTCATATCTGGGTTGGGCTTGGTATCCTGCTGCCAGTGCTCATTGTCAGCATCACGGCCATTCTGCTGGCGCACAAAAAAGAACTGGGTTTGGAAGAAATACCGCTGTCCTATCCTTGGCTGCCTGGTTATGTAACCACCTCGCAAAAACATGATCTGGAAATAAAGGCCACCCTGCATGTGAACAACGGCCTGCTGCTTGGCACCAAATTCGGCCTTTATCTGTGGCGCGACGGGACATTGACACCGATCGAGGCCTTCAACGGAAAGGACATACGCAGTATCGTCGCCTGGGCGGGGGGCGTGATGGTGGCGGCCAAACAGGGCGTCTGGGCCCAGGTACACGGCCAATGGCTGCAGATTTATTCGGGCGATGCGCATGGTATTGCTGTTGATGATTCAGGATGGTTTTATCTGGCAGCACACAAGAAGGGATTGCTGTTCAGCGATGATGGTGGCCGAACCTGGCGTGCCGCCGAAACCACAAATGAAAAATTGTTGAAAATGAGACCCGCCGAGCCTGAGACCATTGATCTGAAAAAGCTGATCAAGGATCTGCATACCGGTCAGGCATTTGTGGGCAGACCCAGTGAATGGATGTGGATTGATGCGCTTTCCGGTCTGCTCGTTATATCTTCCATACTCGGCTTTTATGTATGGTGGAGGAAGCGCCGGAATTATTTCTAGCGTTCCTGTCTACTGAGTGGTTTGGCTTTGCTATTCCCCAGCAGGGCTGTAACTTCGGATGCGCTGGGTATGCCTGACCGCGCGCCAAGTCTGGTGCAGGCCAATGCCCCGGCTGCCGAAGAGAACCTCAACAATGCATCCCATTCCATTCCCTGCGCTACACCAAGCGCAAATGCGCCATGAAAGGCATCGCCGGCGCCTGTTGTATCCACGGCCGCAACCCCGAAAGCAGGCAATGCACCCGCCTTCCCGTCACTGGCCCAGACCAGTCCGTGCCCACCCAGCGTAATGACGACGTGTGGCGCCAGTTCCGATAATTGCTGAAGTGCGGCATCCATATGCTCTGTGCCGCACCAGTCATAGGCAAAGCGCGAGGATGCAACCAGATAATCCACCAACGGCGCAAGCTCGCGCGTACCTTTGTGATCGGAGCCGGCATCAAGCACGGTCGGGATATGCTGCTCTCTTGCCCACTTGACCAGCGGTACGGACAGTAAGGGTTCATGACCATCCAGCAGCATGACCTTCGGCTGCACGGATAAAGGATCAACTGCATTCGGCTCTAGCCAGGGTGTATCACCCTTGTAGTTCACCACCGCACGGGTGCCATCCGGTTTGCTCAGTATCGCTGATACCGGCGATGGGCGCGGACCACGCATAATCAGCAGCGTATCAACACCCGCAGCCTCAAATTCCGCCATGTGGGCATCCCCGAATAGATCGTTGCCCAGATAACCGCAAAATGCGGCTGTGCCCCCCAGACGCGTCACAGTAACCGCGGCATTGGCGGCAGGCCCGCCACCGGAGAGTTGCATTGAATCAGCCTGCATTTTTTCATCCGCACCGCAGTGACGGGAAGTCGACATTGTAATGTCATAGGCCGCATGGCCCACGCAAAGCACGTCTGTCATGGTGACAGGCTAGCCCGTATTTCTCATGAGATCACGACCGGTGCGTAGCGCCAGTGTGCAGGGACTAAGGAAAAAGCCCGCCAAATGTTTCACATCAGGCGGACTGAGTACGAAATCTCTGGATCAGTAGCGGTCTCGGCGAGGGCGCTCTTCACGAGGACGGGCCTCGTTCACTTTCAGGTTACGACCGCCAAGGTCCTGACCGTCCAGTGCTTCAATAGCTGCCTTGCCTTCGTCATCATTTGCCATTTCGACAAAACCAAAACCGCGGCTGCGGCCGGTTTCACGATCAGTAATGACCTTGGCCGATACGACTTCGCCAAACTCAGCAAAGGCATTGCCAAGGTCCTCATCCGTAGAACGGAAAGAAAGATTTCCAACATAAATATTCATAATATCCTCTAAATAATTAAGTACTCGAAATCCAATGGGTTTCGGATTTTACCAACATCAACGATTTTAACCCATCAGACCAGATCATCAGGACTCATTCGCACAAAACTTGACAAAATCGCTGTCACTCTAGGCCCGGCAAAGCCAACGGCAAGAAAAACCCGTCCTGATATCAGGACGGGTTTCGGAACCTACTTTATGAACCGAAAGCTATCGCATCAAAAAAGAGTGACATTGAGTCACAATTTACTGCTCTACTAACGCGAAAGGAGGAGCAACATTGAGTTGCTCCTCCTGTCTTATTGGTGCCGAAGACTGGAGTCGAACCAGCACGAGCGTTAGCTCACCACCCCCTCA
>JBHHXG010000098.1:0-4758 GCA_046756985.1 Mariprofundaceae bacterium
CAGCATCTTGTCCGCCGCCTGGCGCTTGCTGTGTTCAAATTCGCGTTTTGCCCGCAGCCTTGCTTGCTTGCCACTGAAGGCATCCAGTCTTGCCCAGCCAACTTCTGTTTTAACTTCCAGCCGTGAAATGTCGGCATCCACCGATAGTACCTCGACCCTGTCTACGGCCAGATGCAGTTGACCGTGGTCAAGACCCAAAACATGCAAGGCGCTGGGCCGCACACCGTAATAAACCTTGATCGGAGCACGAACAATTGCCTCGGTTTTGCCAAGGGGCAGGGCATAGACGAACAAATTGAGAAAGGCTTCGCTGCTCCAGCGTTGCTCATGCATGGTCTGGATGAATCCCGCCTGAATGGCGACATCGGGTTGCATGTCCACAAACAGGTCGTTGAACTGTTGTTCGATTTTTATTTCCCGCCATTGCGGAGCAAAGTAGATGGCCACAGCTACCAGCAAGGCAGCAAGCAGGGCAAGGCGTAAAATCCAGCGAATCATTGGCAAAGCTTAATTTTCTGGCAAGGCCGGTATATGCGGTGGATCACATATCGGGAAATGCGCCAACCGGTTGGCAAGTGTAGCTAACGCTCCAGGATTTTCTTGCGTTCCTTGCGTATGGTATAGGCGATCCAGCCATCCAGCCCAATGGCTCCGAGCAACATGACCCACATCAGCCATGCCGGAAGGCCGGTAAATTCAACGACTTTTTCCATACCGCCACTGCCAATCATCAGATATGCCAGAATGACATGTCCGCCAATTATGACGACGAGCATCAAAATGGCCCAGAAACCGGTTGTCAGCAGATCAATGCGGGATGTGCTGCCGGGCCGGCGCAGTGCCATCGCTTATTCTCTGTCGAAACCGAAACGACGGATATGCGTGACACGCAGCGCCGCATCGTAGGTGATTTCAATGCCGCGCCGGTAGGTCTCGCCAGTCTCGGGGTTTTTATAATCCTCGATATAGGTTACACGATTCGGGTGCAGCGTGTTTTTGAGTACCGGCGTACCTAGCAGGGTCTCCACATGAAATTTCGTATCACCCTCCCGAATCTGGGCGATTTTAGCCGGATCAAGCACATTGCCCTGATGCGTGACGTAATGCAGACAGCCGGACAATCCCAGCAGGGAGCCGATAATCAGTATGTTCCTGAGCCTGTGTTTCATGCTTCCTCCACCGGCCCTCTGTGTCCGGCATCCAGCAGACGGACGTAGTCTTCGATACCTTTCTCCAGACTCCACGCTGGCGCCCAGCCAAGAATAGCACCGGCTTCCGTTAGATCCGCTTCGGTATGCATCTGATAAAAGGAGAACGGGTTATCGAAATATTCCGGCTCCAGCGTCTGCTGCATCTGGTGGCCGAGATTCACCACAATATCGTTAAACGTGCGTGCAGCGCCGGAACCAACATTGCAAAGACCGGAACGCGGCGCTTCAAGTGCTGCCAGATTGGCGCTCACCACGTCGCGGATATAGACAAAATCACGTTTCTGTTCACCATGTTTGAACAGGCGTGGCTGATTGCCTGCCTTCACCTGCTGATAAAGTTGCAGAATCATCGAGCCGGTCTTGTTGCCCTGTGTCTCGTTTTTATGCGCCTCACCCGGGCCGTACACATTAAAATAGCGCAGCCCGATAATGGCGGATGGATGCCTGTCGTACCAGCTTTTCGCCACACGATCCATGGCCAGCTTGGAAAAGCCGTAGATATTTTCCGGCTCCTCGCCTGAGCCAATACGGTTTGGCGCCGGAGAATTGCCATAGGCACCGGCTGAGGATGCGTAAACGACGCGTGTGCCGGAACAGGCTGTGGCAGCCAGGATGCTGGCAAAGGCGTTGGTATTAACCTCGATCATAAGGCGCTGATCCATGATGGTCGTGTCGGTGATGGCTGCCTGGTGCAATACGGCGGCAAAGTGGCCATCAGCGATTTCATCGAGCAGGGCGGGGTCATCGCAGTCCGTGGCGCGAACCTCACAGTCGATATGCACGAGATTCCGCCAGTCACCGGAGGAAAAATCATCGGCAATCACCACTTCGGTTGCCGTCCGCCTGCACAGGGCAGCCGCGATATTGGAGCCAATGAATCCGGCTCCGCCTGTCACAAGTATGCGCTCTGTCATGGGTGTAGGAGTCCTTTCATTTGTTTCATTTTAATGCTGTTGTTCTGCTTCAGAACCCTTCCATTGCAATTGCAGATCGGCCAGCGCGCGCATGGTAGCATCATTGCACAGGGGATAGCCGGCACGTGCATTGAGCCGCCCGGTGATCTCACTGGCAGGCAAAGTGCGTACATCCACATCGCTGAATTTCGCCTCTGCCAGCAGACGGGCGATCCAGCTGCCAAGACCATCAAGCGCAGCAATGCGGATGGTGCGTATCAGCTCATCACAGCGTTCAACACCGATCTGGCCTCCGCTGGCCCGGGAAAGCTCCTCAGCATCCGTTTCCGCCAGTGTCTCCACTGGACGGCACAGCAGTTTCAGGATTACCCATTCACTTTCCTTCAGAAAGTCCCGGTCTTCATGCAGGGGAAACGCACCGGGAAGCGTCTGTATCTTAGCTGTCATTCAACGTATGCCGTTGGTCCGGCTATGTAGGTGCCCTTGAGGCCCCATTTCCTGATTTTGGTATGCAGGCGGTTGGCGCGGGTCAGGTTGGCGCGGCGCAACTGGGCGCCTCGCAGGTCAGCACCGGAAAGATTGGCGCCGGAAAGATTGGCGCCATAAAGGTAGGCCCCGCGAAGATCCGCACCCTCCAGATTACAGCCGGATAGATTGGCCCACCCTAGCCGGGCGCCGGCCAGGTCCTGGCCGGACAAATCCATATTCGCAAGATTAATGCCGGATAGATTCTGTCCGTTGCCTATCTTTTGCAGCAAAACGTCAATGGAGACCTCCAGTTGTGCACCGGAAAGATCAGCGCCGGCAAGATCCGCACCATCAAGATTGGCGCCTGCGAGGTTGGCATTGCGTAGTTTGGTGTTTTGCAGATTGCAGCCGGATAGATTGGCGCCGAACAGCCTGGCCCCCGAAAGATCATGGCCGGATAAATCCATTCCCGACAGATCAGTACCGGCAAGGTTGTGACCACCGGCAATTTTTGCTAATAACTCTTTAACGGTCATGCGTTTCTCCTCGAAACAGGATAGTACGATGCTTATTTCACAGTGCAAGCCATTGCTGTAAGTTTCGCCGGTAGTAAACGACTTCTGTGACGATGACGGTTTGAATGATTAATGAAGGGGAATACAGGTATGCATGCGACCCTGCCATTGCTGGAGAAAACAGAGTTTCCCCTGATTCGGCGAGGGGAGCTGGAGACGGTTCAGGTTAATCTCGGTTATCTGTGCAATCAGACCTGTGTACATTGTCATGTCAACGCTGGTCCAAGGCGCAGCGAGATTATGGATAAGGCGACCGTTGACGTGGTGCTTGATTTCCTGCGTGTATCAAATGCGAAAAAACTTGATCTAACGGGCGGCGCACCGGAAATGAATCCGAATTTCCGCTACCTGGTGAGCGAGGCGCGGAAGCTGAATGTGGAAGTTATGGATCGTTGTAATCTGACCATTCTCAAGGAGGAAGGTCAGGAATCACTGGCCGAATTTCTGGCGGAGCACCAGGTCGAGGTGATTGCTTCCATGCCGTGTTATCTGGAGGACAACGTAAACTTGCAGCGTGGCAAGGGAACATTTGAGGCCAGCATCAAAGGATTAAGGCATCTCAATGCCCTGGGATATGGCCGGGATGGCTCAGATCTGACCCTCAACCTTGTCTATAACCCACTGGGCCCAAGCCTTCCGCCGGACCAGAACATGCTGGAGAAAACCTATAAAAAGGAACTGAAAAACCGCTATGGCATCGTGTTCAATCATCTGTTTACGATCACCAATATGCCGATTCAGCGTTTTGGCAGCATGCTGATTTCCAAGGGCAGGTTTGATGAATACATGCAACTTCTGAAGGACGCATACCGCGAAGAGAATCTCGACGGCGTGATGTGCCGCAGCATGATCAGCGTAGGCTGGCAGGGTCATGTCTATGACTGTGACTTCAACCAGATGCTTGGCCTGCCTATGTTGGGGCAGGGAAAGCCGAGAACTCACCTGCAAGAGCTGATCGGCAAGGATATTCAGGACAATCCGATCGTTGTCATGGATCATTGTTATGGTTGTACGGCTGGCCAGGGTTCCAGCTGCGGCGGGGCGCTGGAGGATTAAGGTGTCGCTTGCAGAACAGATTCGCGATTTGCAGACGGGCATGGCCGCCCAGATGCCGGAAGATGTATTAAAAACCATGCAGCAGGCTACGGCCGCTCTTGCGGCGGAGGGCATTGGTCAGCAAAGTCTGAAAACAGGAGATGCCGCGCCGGATTTTACATTGCCGAGCATTCATGGCGATGAGGTCCGGCTTTCGAATATGCTGTCGAATGGAACTGTGGTGTTGAGCTTTTACCGGGGAGGCTGGTGCCCCTACTGCAATCTGGAGTTGCGTGCTTTGCAAAAGGCGCTGCCGGAAATCAATGCATTGGAAGCACAGTTACTGGCCATTTCCCCGGAACTGCCGGAAAAAGGCGCGGCTACGCAGGCCAGCGATGGTCTGTCGTTTCCTTTACTGACCGACAAGGGAAATCAGGTGGCGAAGGCTTATGGTCTGGTATTTACACTGCCGGAGGTATTGCGGCCGATTTATGAAGGTTTTGATATTGATCTGCCGGCATATAACGGGGACGACAGCTTCGAATTGCCAATGCC
>JBHHXG010000099.1:0-4699 GCA_046756985.1 Mariprofundaceae bacterium
TGGTGGACATGCATGTACATCTGCGTGAACCGGGTCAGGAGTGGAAAGAGGATATTGAATCCGGCTCACGTGCCGCTGTTGCCGGTGGTGTGACATCCATGTGCTGTATGCCGAATACCGAACCCAGACTGGACCACGCTGGCGTGATTCGCCAAGTCATCGAACGGGCCAGGGCTGTCGGCTTGTGCAATGTGCACCCGATTGCGGCAGTCACGAAAAATCTTGAAGGCAAGGAATTGACCGAAATGCGTGAGCTGGTGCGCGCCGGAAGCGTTGCCTTCTCCGATGACGGTATGCCGATCTGGCATGGCGGGGTGATGCGCAAAGCTCTGGAGTATGCATCGAGTTTTGACTTTCTCGTTATCCAGCATGCCGAGGATCTGCAGCTGACCAAGAAAGGCTGCATTAACGAGGGCTGGGTTTCCACGCAGCTTGGCGTGGAAGGCATGCCGGCTGAGGGTGAAGACGGTATGGTCGCCCGCGACATTATGCTGACGCGCCTGGCCTGCGCCCGCTACCACGTCGCCCATATCTCCTCAAAAGGATCTGTTGAGCTGGTGCGTCAGGCGCAGAAGGATGGCTTGAAGGTATCGGCTGAAGCCGCACCACACCATTTTGCACTGACCGAGGAAGAAGTCCTTGGCTTCAATGCCGACGCCAAAATGAATCCGCCACTCAGAACTGAGGAAGACCGCCAGGCAGTCATTGAAGGATTACGGGACGGCACAATCGAGGCCATTGCCACCGATCACGCACCGCATCATGAAGATGACAAACGCTGCGGACTCTCCTGCGCTGCATTCGGCATTGTCGGCCTTGAAACGATGCTGCCGGTGTCCTTAGGACTGGTGCGTGAAAGTGTTATAACGATGCCCGAACTTCTTGCCAAAATGACTTCCAATCCGGCCAGCTTGCTCGGGCTTGATGCCGGCACACTTTCCGAAAACGCTCCGGCGGACATTTGCATTTTCAACCCTGATGAAAAATGGACACTGGATCGGGCCAGGCTGTTTTCCAAATCGAAAAATACGCCCTGGCATGGCAGGGAGATGACCGGACGTGTGACACACACAATCAAGGGTGGTCGCGTTGTTTACGCCGACGGAACGGTGCATGGCTGAACCGCGCCGCAACGCCATTTTCGAGGAACAGGCCGAAATTATTGCCAACGCACATCATCCCGGTGACCAGTTTATCCTGAGACTCAAAGCTCCGAAAACCGCCGCGAACGCCCGACCGGGCCAGTTTGTCCACATCCGCGTTTCGCCGGACCGGCCGCTAAGGCGTCCGCTCTCAATCATGCTGACAGATCCGAACAGTGGCACGGTGAATCTACTGGTCAAAGCAGTGGGCGAGGGCACACGTGAATTGCGGAAGCGACAAGCAGGCGACATCTTGCCCATGCTTGGGCCGATTGGCCGGCCGTTTGATCTCAATGACACTTCAAAGCGTTATGTCTGCATCGGTGGCGGTGTCGGCATTCCGCCGATGATTTTTGTGGCCGATGCGCTGAAGGCAAAGGCCGATGTGATTGTTTTCGCCGGTTCCGAAGTGGCATTTCCGTTCGCGCTGAAGCCATCCGAATTCCTGCTGCCGGGCATAGAAGGCAATGCACTGCTTGGCATCGCTTCGCTTGAGGAGCGCGGCATTCCTTCGCGCCTTGCATCCAATGCCGGTATATACGGCTGCTTCGAAGGCCATGTGCCCGATCTGGCGCGAAACTATCTGCTGGGACTGGATGCGGCTGATCGCAATCGCTGTGTGCTGCTTTCCTGCGGTCCGCATCCGATGCTGCATGCCGTTGCCAGACTCGCCCGTGAACTGGACCTGCCGGCACAGTTGAGCCTGGAAGAACACATGGCCTGCGGCATCGGCGGTTGCGCCGGCTGTGTGGTTAAAACGGTGAAAGATGGCAAAGAATACTACCGCCGTGTCTGCGTGGATGGCCCTGTTTTTGATGCCGCAATGCTTCCCGAGTTTACCTGACGAACACCCGCCATTTATCCATGCATAATCTCTGCTAGGCTGCAGCCATCTTATTCTGGAGATTGTTGTGACTCATATCCGTATTGCTACCCGCCGCTCCCCGCTTGCCCTTTGGCAAGCCGAACACGTTGCAGCCGAGTTGAAAAAACTTGATCCGAATGTAACCACCGAGCTGGTAAAAATTGTAACCAAAGGAGACAAGATTCTTGATGTCCCATTGGCAAAAGTTGGCGGCAAAGGCCTGTTTACCAAAGAGATCGATGAGGCGATACTGGACGGACGAGCTGATATTGCCGTGCATTCGATGAAAGATGTCCCGACTGTTTTGCCGGCAGGCACAAGTATACGTGCACATCCGAAACGCGAGGACCCAAGAGATGCTATCGCAACAGTGACTGGCGGCGGGCTGGATTCCCTGCCGCGAGGGGCGCGCATCGGCACATCAAGCCTACGCCGCATTGCCCAATTGAAGGACAAGTATCCTTCATTCGAGTTTGTTGCCATCCGCGGCAATATCCAGACACGCCTTGGCAAGCTTGGTGAGGAAGTGGATGCCGTCATTCTGGCCGCTGCAGGCGTTCGCCGCATGGGCATGGCTGATAAAATGCACCAGTTTATCAGCACCGAGATCATGCTGCCGGCTGTCGCGCAAGGAACGCTGGGCATTCAAACCCGCGATGCAGACAATGAAATCAATGCGTTGGTCGATCAACTCAATGATCCGGAAACTGTAGTGCGGACAAAAGCCGAGCGCGCTTTTCTAACCAGACTCGAAGGCGGCTGCCAGGTACCGATTGCAGCTTATGCCACACTTGATGGCGATTCGCTGCACCTGAAGGGCCTGGTTGGCGAGGTGGATGGTTCTAAAGTTATCTGCCGACATGCATCCGCCCCAAAAGCCGATGCCAAAGCGCTGGGTACGCGGCTTGCCAATGAAGTGCTGGCAGCAGGTGCACGCGAAATTCTGGACCGGCTTTATGCCGAGGGACATCTTCACTAGGATTTGTAACACACATCACAGGCGTCTTCCTAAACACATTTTAAGCTTCGTTTCACATCTCTTTGATGTGCAGATATCTAATGTGGCGTCACTGCTTAAAGGAGTTGTGCGATGCAGATTGCAGAAATAGCAAAAACAGCAGCAGCTTTTGTCTATCGAAATGGCCCGATGGTGGTCGTCCTCAGCCTGTATGCCGGCATCTTCAGCAGCCAGTTCAACCGGTTCTAAGATCAGACTTTAGCTCAAGGACTATCCTCCTCCTTAAGAGCTGCGGCGGGTGTTTTCACCCGCCGCTTTTTTTGTTGCTGGCTTGCAATACACGGAAGCGCGCTCCATCGTTCGCAGCCATGAAAAAAACGGACAACCCACTGCTTGAAAGCATGCACGCGCCACTGCCTCTTTTTGACCGGATCAGGCCCGAAGTGCATGCGCTACCGGCGCTGGATACGCAACTGGCTGAAAATCATATGCAGATTGACCGGCTGACTCAGTTTTCCGATCCCGACTGGGATGCACTGATGGCGCCACTTGAAGCACTGGATGAGAGATTGGGGCGCGTGTGGGGACCGGTGACGCATCTGAATGCCGTCTGTGATTCCGATGAGCTGCGGCCCATCTACCAGCAGGGCGTGCAAAAGGTGACTGCCTATTGTACGGAACTGGCGCAAAACGAAGCGCTGTTTAAAGCAGTCAAAAAGGTGCGTGCACGCAATAATTTTCATGCACTGGCAGACGAACAACAGCAGGTGATCGAACATACACTGCGCGATTTTCGGCTGGCCGGTGCGGAGCTTGAAGGTAAAGCCAAGGCCCGCTTCAAGGACATCCAGATGCGTCTGTCGGAACTGGGCACACAATTCGAACAGAACGTGCTTGATGCTACCCGCGCCTTTGAACTCCACATAAAAAAAGAAGCTGATCTGGCAGGTCTGCCGGATTCAATTCGTGCCGCAGCGGCTCAGCGAGCGAAGACGTCGGGCAAGGATGGCTGGCTGTTCACGCTTGATATCCCTTCATACCTGCCTTTCATGCAATATGCGGAAAACAGGGCATTGCGGCAGCAGATGTATACGTCCTATGTGACACGCGCCAGCAATGGCAGGTCGGACAACTCGCCGCTCATTGAGGAAATTCTCCGACTGAAACAGGAATCGGCTACGTTGCTCGGCTATGCGCATTATGCCGAGTGTTCGCTTGTGCCCAAAATGGCCACATCGGTCGAAGAGGTAACGTCCTTCCTGCGGGAACTGGCGGGCAAAAGTCGTCCGATGGCGGAACAGGAATATGCCGAGCTACAGACATTCGCACGTGAGCGTTTGCAGATCGAAACGCTGGAGGCCTGGGATGTTCCTTACGCTTCGGAGCAACTCCGCCAGCATCGCTATGCCATTTCGCAGGAAGACCTGAAACCCTATTTCCCTGAGCCGCAGGTGCTCGATGGCCTGTTCGGGCTGATGCAGGCGCTCTACGGGCTCACCATCCGCCGCAACGATAATGTGCCCCGCTGGCATGAGGACGTGCGCTATTACGATATCTACGATGGCGAGGTACCGGTTGCCGGCTTCTATTTCGACCCCTACGCCCGCGCCCGCAAGCGTGGCGGCGCCTGGATGGACGAATGCATCATTCGCTGGCGCCGGCCCGATGACAGCCTGCAGTTGCCGGTGGCTTATCTGGTGTGCAATTTCGAAGCCCCGATCGGAAACAAACCGG
>JBHHXG010000100.1:0-4666 GCA_046756985.1 Mariprofundaceae bacterium
TATTATAACAAGTATAGCCTGAATTCTGCATGAAAACCCTTTTCCGCATGCACTGGCCCCATCCTGCGACCACCCTGGAAAAAGCGGCGAATTACATTACCCCGCCCTCTGCCGCATGAATCAGCCTTGACAGTATGGTATTAACGGGGGCCTGAATCCCCTTTTCCATGGCCTGCTTCGCAACATACCCATTCAGATAGCCGATCTCCGTCGGGTGTCCCCGATCAATATCCTGCCACATGCTGGTTTTAACCAGTCCGGTTTCAAGGGTTGCCTGGATGTTTTTTTCGATATTAGTCTCATTGATAGCGATTCCTTGTGAAACTGCCAGATTCAGGGTTTCCTGCATGGCAGCACGCACAAGTTCAAGACACGCCTGATCGGCAGCAATATCCCTGGCGTAACGGCGCGTCAGTGCTGTTATCGCATTGAAGCCACAGTTCCACAGCATTTTGTTCCACAGCGTCCTTTCCATGTCCTTGTCATGATGGACATCAATACCTGCCTTTTTCATGACTTGCAATAATGCCGCAAACTGCGAGTTATAGACGGATGCATGCCACTGTCCGAGATGAACATGGCCGGCAGCACTGTGAACCACCCTTCCGGGCTCTTCAATACGGACACCGATAAAGGCACTGCCGGCGATCACCGACTGTTGCGGGAACGCATTTGCCACCATATCCGGTGCCTGTACACCATTCTGCAGTGTCACCAGTAATACGCTCCTGGACAGTATAGGCTCAAGCCGGGCCAGCATATCCGCCAGGTCTGTCATCTTGCATGTGAACAGTACACACTCGGCATCCGAGAGAATTCCGGGATTGTTATCGGCCAGTACTGTCATGGAGAACATTTCCCCTCCGGTTTCATGCCTGAGGCCGGTATTGCGCATGGCAGACAGGTGTCTACCGCGGCTGAGAAACACAACATTTTGGCCCGCACGCTGCAGCATGGCGCCATAATGGCAACCAACCGCCCCCGCACCTGCAATGCCGATTTTCATCCTGCCTCCCCGGAGCCTGTCTACACTTATTTCGGCCGTAGCTGACCGCAACCAACAACGACGCTATCATCTGTCTCCTGCGATTAGCCAAAACACACAGGAGCCTATCATGCCAAAGGACGCCATGCGCGAGGAAGCGCTCGAATACCATCGTTCGCCAACACCGGGCAAGATCAGCATCCACCCGACAAAATCCTGCTTGACCCAGCGGGATCTGGCTCTGGCCTACACACCAGGAGTGGCTGCTCCCTGCCTTGAGATCGAGAGAGAAGCTGAACTCGCCTATGAATATACATCCCGCGGGAACCTGGTGGGTGTAATTAGCAATGGTACCGCCGTGCTCGGATTGGGCAATATCGGGGCGCTGGCCGGTAAACCGGTCATGGAAGGTAAAGGCGTACTGTTCAAACGTTTTGCCGATATAGATGTATTTGATATCGAGATTGAGGAATCCGACCCCATGGCGCTTGTCGAGACCATCATCCGGCTGGAACCGACTTTCGGCGGCATTAACCTCGAAGATATCAAGGCGCCGGAATGTTTCATCGTTGAACAGGAACTGAAAAAACGCATGAACATTCCCGTATTGCACGACGATCAGCATGGCACAGCCGTGATTCTGGCTGCCGGATTCATCAACGCCTTACAACTGCAAAATAAAAAAATTGAGTCCGTGAAGATCGTTTGCCTTGGTGCAGGCGCGGCAGGTTTCGCCTGCATGAAACTCATCGAAGAATTGGGTGCGAAACGGAAAAATATCCTGTTTCTGGATCGCAAGGGCGTGATTTATAAAGGGCGCGACAAAGAGCTGCCGCCCCACAAGGCCTACTTCGCCACCGCTCGCCCCGAACGCACGCTGGAAGAGGCTATGACCGGAGCCGATGTGTTTGTCGGCTTGTCACAGGGCAATATCGTCAAGCCGGAGATGCTGAAGAGCATGGCCGACAAACCCATTGTCTTTGCCATGGCCAACCCCGACCCCGAAATTGCCTATGACCTTGCCATGCAAACGCGTAAGGATCTGATTATGGCCACGGGTCGATCCGATCATCCCAACCAGATCAATAACGTGCTGGGTTTTCCGTTCCTGTTTCGCGGCGCACTGGATGTGCGCGCCACGACGTTTAACGAAGAAATGAAAGTTGCGGCTGTACATGCACTGGCCGAATTAGCCCGTCAGGAAGTCCCGGAATCGGTAATGCAGGCGTATGGTAAAAATCGCCTGCGTTTCGGCCCGGAATACATCCTGCCCAAACCCTTTGACCCGCGTCTGATTGATGTGGTGCCGGTAGCCGTCGCCAGGGCGGCAACGGAAACAGGTGTGGCACAGAAACCCCTCGACGATACTGATGCATATAGCCAGAGCCTGATCGGCCGTATTGATAACTCCCGGCTGTTCATGCGGTGGATCATGGACAAGGCCAAAAACTACCCGCTGCGCATTGTCTTGCCTGAAGGCGAGGATATCACCGTTATCCGTGCCGCTACTGTCATGCTTGAAACGGGTATTGCCAAACCGATCCTGATCGGGCGCAGAGAATGTGTTGAATCCATCTGTGCATCCGAAGAGCTGGATATAACCGGCATTGATCTGCTGGATCCGGATGTTGATGATGCACGTTTTTCAAGCCTTGCCGATGCGTATTATTTTGATCGCAAAAGGCGCGGTATTCTGCGGCAGGATGCGGCGCACGCCCTGAAACATGACCCGAATGTGCTCGGGGCTATGTTTGTCCGTCAGGGTTTTGCCGATGGCCTGCTTTCCGGCCGCACAGCCCATTACCCCAATGTACTACGACCCGTTTTGCAGGTGCTTGGACATGATGTGGGCGGACATCATCACCACCCGTACGGCCTTTACATGATGGTCATGGAAACAGGTACCTATTTCCTTGGCGACTGCACGGTAAATGTGGACATGACTGCCGAACAGCTGGCTGAACTGGCATTGCTGGCGGCTGAAACAACAGAGTCGCTGGGCTGGAAGGCACGCGTTGGTATGCTTTCCTTCTCGAATTTCGGCAGCGTTGACCATGTTGAAACGCGCAAGGTTGCAGAGGCAACCCGTATCCTGCATGAACGCTACCCCGATCTGATGGTGGATGGCGAAATGCAGGCGGATACTGCTGTCAATGCCGGAATTCTGTCCCAGTATCCATTTTCCAAACTGAAGGATGCCGCTAATGTGCTTATTTTCCCTACCATGCAGGCCGGCAATATTGCTTACAAGCTGCTGCGCGAACTGGGAGGAGGTACGGCCATTGGCCCCATTCTTCTTGGCCTTCCGCAGCAGGTACATGTATTGCAAACAGGCGCTTCAGTTGATGATATTGTAAACATGGCGGCAATTGCGGCTGCACGCGCCGTGGACGGCGATCAGAAAGCTGTCAAACACCCCCGCAATGGCCCTGCATCACAAGCCTGAAAGCAGCAGATAGCCTTTTTTCCAATATCGCCATCCTGACCCGGTTTGTCTACAATATCGGGGTGTACAAGCGTATGGGAAATCGCCATGATGAAAGTAAAACACTGTGTATGGCACAGACTGTGAGATTACATCCATGAGTGATACCGCCAAAACTAAGGTGCAGTTGATCGAAGAGATCAAACAGCTGCGAAACGACATGGCGGCCCTGGAGAAGTCAGAAGGCGGGAAAGCCAGTCAGGCACTGCAGGGCGGTGAAAATATTTACCGCGCCCTGGTAGAATGTTCACCGGAACCCATCGGCATTCATATGCGAGGCAAATGGGTGTATGTCAATCCTGCAGGCACCAGGCTGCTTCGCGGCACAAGCAAAAAGAGCGTCATTGGCCAGCGGACGCTGGAATTTATTTATCCGGAAGACAGGCATATTGCACGCGGTCTGTTTAGAAAGATTGGCGAGAAACAGAAACTGGCGCCATTTTTTGAAATGCGCATGCAATCCGCAGACGGAAAAGTGCTGTATGTCGAGCTATCCGGCCTGTCGATTATCTACAACAATAAAAAGGCGGCTCTGATCATCGCCCGTGATATCTCCGAACGCAAACAGGCAGAAAAAGCGCTCAGGAAGAGCGAGGAAAGCTTCCGCAATCTGGTCGAATCCGCCTTCGATGCAGTCATTGTGCACAAGGATGAAAAGGTATTGTACGCCAATGCTGCAGCAGTAAAAATGTTTGCGGCTCGCAATCTCAAACAGGTGCTTGGCCGGTCGGTCATGAATTATGTGCATCCCCGTTTCCGTAATTTCGCCGAAAAACGGGTACAGCAGATGTACAGAAGAAATGAACCCATCCTCCCTGTCGAGATCAAGGCAATATTGCTGGATGGCTCGGAACTGGATATTGAAATCGCATCCACGCCCATCACACACCATGGTAAATCAGCGGCGCTGTCTATTGTCCGGGATATCACCGAACGCAAGCAGGCCGAGCGGGCATTGCAGCAGAGCGAGGCTGCATACCGCACCACCTTCGAGCACACAGGAACGGCCATGATGGTCATCGAAGAAGACACCTCGATCTCCATGGTCAACCGTGAAGCAAAAAAAATGCTCGGCTATGATCCTGAAAATGTCATCGGTATAAAAAAATGGTTTGAACTTGTTGCTGAAGAAGACCGCGAACGCATGCTGGGCTATCATCGGGACAGGCGGGCCGGCCGGCCGGCGCCTTCAGAGT
>JBHHXG010000101.1:0-4626 GCA_046756985.1 Mariprofundaceae bacterium
TCAGCAAATGTGGGCTGATGTTGTTCATTTGGAGTCATGATTTACGCCTGCGGAAATTACCGGCGGCGAAGCATACCCTTATCCGCATGAAGAAACCATGAAATACAAGGGTTTATAGAATTTGCAGTTTCAACCTGTTGTCTATCCACTATGCTGTCGCCATGACCAATAACAATATCCTCAAGAAAATCGTTATCGCCAACAATCTCAAACATTTCGAGATCAAGGAGATTTTTGAGCTTGGCGGCTTCGAATCCAGCAGCAGGGAGTGTCCTGCCTTATAAATTCATTATCCCTTAGCGAGGTCAGACGAGATGTACAGCCAGGCGCGCGAGCGCAACGCCGCCGAAAGCGGTCATTCACGTCACTGAGTCATCCACACTGCTATAATACGTAGCAGGAGGTTGAGATGGTTGAAACTGTCGCGTTTGTAATGTCGTGGTTTGTCCTGGTTCTGGGGCTTTCCTATCTGCTGCAGAAGGCAAGCTGGAAGAAGCTGATCAATGATTTTTTCATTAAGGGCGATATCCACAAGATCATCCCGATGACCCTGTTCATGCTTGTCTTCGGTCTGGCAGTCATTGCAAATCATAATATCTGGGAGATGAGCCTGCGGGTCGTGATCACCATTTTCGGCTGGTCACTGGCTATCAAAGGTGCGCTTTATCTGATCGTTCCGGAATTCAGTGCAAAACTCGCCAAGCCCTTTATGCCCTTCTTTGACCCATGGATCAGGGGGGCAGGCGTAGTCATAACATTATTGGGCGCGCTCCTTGTTTATCGGTTTGGACTGACGCTGTAGTTACGCTTTCAGCTCAACCGCCGCCCACTCCTCCTTTGTATCGGTACGGACAACTTCCATCCCCGCATCGACATAGGCGCGGCTAACATCTTCCACCTGTGTGGTGAGCAGACCGGATAGTACGAGAGACTTGCTGACACACGCAGCCAGCTTTGGAGCCATATCAATTAGCGGCCCGGCCAGAATATTGGCAACAACGAGATCGAACTTCCCCTCCGGCGGCGTATCGCCCAATTCACTCTGAATCTGCACGCCATTGATCTCTGCATTGACCTTGCAGGCTTCAACCGCTGTCGGGTCATTATCAATCGCCAGCATATCTTTCACACCCAGTTTCGCGGCGGTAATCGCCAGGAGCCCCGAGCCTGCGCCCATATCCAGCATGCTGGCTGGCATGGGTTCGCTACAGATTCTTTCAATGGCCTCAAGGCAGAGTTGCGTAGTGGCATGCTGGCCGGTACCGAAGGCCATGCCCGGATCAAGCACGATATCAATCCGGTCATCCGTTGGCGGTTCGCAGAAGGAAGGGCGCACCCACAGTCGATTGCCGATCTGCAGCCCCTTCCAGTCTTTCTGCCACGCCGTTTCCCAGTCATCGCCAAGCTCATGCAGCCGGATGTGCTCGGGATGCGCGCCAGCCAGCAGCGCCGCAGCCGTAATTCTGGCACGCTGAGCGGCAATATCCTTTTCGATTGCGAACCACGCAAGCTGTGTCACCGTGCCTGTATCGGCATCGGTTTCCTGCGAGATACCAAGCGCCTGCAGTGAACCGGCAAGTCCTGCAAAGGCTTCTGCAGCAACATCTGCACCTTCGACTCTTAATTCCAGGCATTTTACTGCTTGCATATCCGCCGCCCCTTCGCTGCAATGTCGTCTCTTTTTTCGGAGGGATTTAATTTGCAGAAGTCTTCCCTATATTGCATGCGCGTAAAAGAAAATCAGCGGCTGACTGATCCCGCATGTGATGATGTCGTCGTTCAGCTCACGCTGGAACCGGAAGCCGGAGAAACACTAAAGCCTTTCTCACCCGGCCAGTTTGTCCGCCTTGGCATCCCTGATGTCTCCGACCCGGCACCAGCCTATTTTGCCATTGCCGCAACGCCTGAAAATGCGCAATTGTATGAATTTTTTGTCAAATGCACGAATGGCATCTCATCGTATCTCTGCGATCTTGAACCGGGTACACAGCTGGAAGTGGAAGGCCCGATGGGCAAGGCCTTTGACCTGACACCATTCAAGGGCTGTGATGTGTATCTGATTGGTGTCGGCACCGGCATTGCGCCCTTGCGCAGTGTATGGGGACATATCACCCGGCACCGTGAAGATTATGGAAAAGTGGCCATTTACGCCGGTTTCCTGACGCCATTGCATCATCTACTGACCGACGAACTGGATGCACTGGCCGAGCATGATATTGATGTCAGCGTTACACTGGAAACGGCGCACGAAAGCTGGAATGGCCCCATCGGCTATGTGCAGGACGCGCTGATGGCGGATGCCCCTAGCGGAAAAAATGCTGTGGCCTGTCTGGCCGGCATGAGCGCAATGGTGGACTCCTGTACCGAAACTTTGCATAATCTCGGTTTTAATGACAGCCGCATCCTGCTCAATTTTTGATTTCGTGGTTCAGATACCCGATGCGGCTTCCCATTTTTCCAAAATCCTAGAACTCCCATTACTGGCACTGGATATCGGCAGCAAGCGCATCGGCGTGGCTGTTTGTGATCGCCTTGGTATTTCATGCCGGGGCATTGCCTGCCTGCACCGCAACGATAAACAATGGCCCCAACAGCTTCTGAAACACATCCGGGAATATGGCTGTAAGGGTATTGTTGTCGGACTGGCCAAAAATATGGATGGCTCCGAAGGCCCACAGGCCGAAGACTGTCGCGCTGCCGCCAAGGAAGTGCAAAAGGCCTCAGGGCTTGCCGTCGCACTGTGGGATGAGCGGCTGTCAACCTGGAGCGCCAAGGAGCGCCTGCGCGGACAGGGACTGAATGAAAAGAAGGTGGCCGAAAAGGTGGACCAGACGGCTGCGGCCATCATCCTGGAAGACTACCTCACCGCCCATCCGGAGCTGAAAAGTGCCTGACACACTTTATGATGCTGCTGCCATCCGGCGGGCACTGGATACGCTGGCCGAAAAGATTCAGGCCGATAGCGCTTCGCCTGTATGTATTGTTGGCATCCAGCGTGGCGGTGCGGCGGTTGCCGATGCCTTGCAACAAAGACTGGAACAGACAGGGGCAACCGTGGAACGTGGTAATCTGGACATCACTTTCTATCGGGATGACCTGGATACCATCGGCCCGAACCCGGAGGTCCATCCCAGCGACCTGCCATTCGATGTCAGCGGCAAAGAAATCTGGCTTATTGATGATGTACTTTATACCGGCCGCACCATACGTGCGGCGCTCGGCGAGATTTTCGATTATGGACGACCGGCCTCAGTCAGACTTGTCGTGCTGGTCGACCGCGGCGGCTGTGAACTGCCCATCGCAGCCTATGCCTCAGGACTGAAACATGAAACGACCGTCGGTATTTCGGTGAAACTGGTTTACGATGATGCGAATAACTGGCGCATTGTTCAGCGGCGGATCAGCTGATGGGTCTGCAGCATTTACTCGGCATCAGGGAGCTCGAAAGGGAGCAGATCGAGCTGCTGCTGAATTTAAGTGAGTCTTTCGTCGAGCTCTCCCGTCGGCCGGTCAAAAAGGCCCCTACACTCAGAGGCAAGACTGTTATCAATCTGTTCTTCGAGAATTCAACGCGCACGCGCACCAGCTTCGAGCTGGCTGGCAAGAGGCTCTCTGCGGATGTCATCAACATCTCCGCGTCAACCAGTGCGACAAAGAAGGGCGAAACGCTACTTGATACAGGGCACACACTGGCAGCCATGCGTCCGGATGTACTGGTTATCCGCCACTCAATCTCCGGGGCGCCGCATTTTCTGGCCGATTTTCTGGAGGGAACAGCGGTGGTGAATGCTGGAGACGGGGCGCATGAACACCCGACACAGATTCTGACCGACCTGCTAACGCTGCAGCAGCAATGGGGTTCGCTTCAGGACAAGGTCGTCACGATCGTCGGTGACATTGCCCATTCACGTGTTGCCGGCTCACACCTGCTGGCCGCAAAAAAAATGGGTTATACATTACGCGTGGTCGCACCAAAAACACTGCTGCCAAAAGAAATTGAACGCTATAGCTGTGAGGTATTCAACGATTTCGATGCCGCCATTCCCGGCTCCGACGCTCTGTACATGTTGCGCGTACAAACCGAACGGCTGGAGTCCGAATGCTGCTTCCCATCCGTGCGCGAATACCACGAGACCTACGGCCTGAACATGAAGCGCTTGCAACTGGCTGGCACGGACGCTGCTGTGCTGCATCCGGGACCGATGAACCGGGGTGTGGAAATCGCCACTGATGTCGCTGATGCGGCAACAAGCCGTATCCTGGATCAGGTTGAAAATGGCGTGGCTGTACGTATGGCCGTGCTGACCTCCCTGTGCGGAGGTAGTCAGGCAGAGCCAAAGAAACGCAGCAAGCGGCGTGAACAGGCCGAAGCCGCGATGAAGGCGCAGAAGGAACTATGGAAATGAGCGCTTCTCTGCTGATCACAGGCGGTCATCTCATTGACCCGGCAAATGGCATCGACAAGATCGCTGATCTGCTAATCGAGAATGGCAAAATCGCCGGAATCGGAAAGATCAAAACCAGGGCCGATGAAACCATTGATGCCAAAAGTCAGATCGTTTGCCCCGGGCTGGTGGACATGCATGTACATCTGCGTGAACCGGGTCAGGAGTGGAAAGAGGATAT
>JBHHXG010000102.1:0-4626 GCA_046756985.1 Mariprofundaceae bacterium
CATTTCGGGGAACTGTCGCTCAAGGGCAAGAACCGCAGCCATTTCGAGCGCAAGATGGCCGCCAACATCAAGCGGGTGCTCAAGCCGGTTCTGAAGTCCGGCGGGTTTCATCGGGAGCACGGGCGCATGCTGGCCAATGTCGAGTCAGTTTCTGATGAGTTGCTGGAGCATCTGGCGCTGATTCCCGGCATACGCAATTTCTCCGTTGCACATGAGTCCGCACTGGAACTTGAAGCCATGCAGCAGGCCGCAAAGCAGGCGGTGATCGAGGCGTACGGTGAAGACGTGGCAGGCAGGAAGTTCCGTGTTTCTGCCAAGCGCAGCAACAAGCAGTTTGCCCTGACAACACCTGACATCAATTATGAGGTCGGCGGTTTTCTTAAAACAGAGCTGAATCTGGACGTCAATCTCGATCATCCCGAGATTGATGTGCATGTCGAAGTCGGTCATGAGGCGGCGTATATCTATACAAAAAAGATAACCGGTATCGGCGGTCTGCCGGTGGGCTCGTCCGGCAAGGGCGTGGTGCTGTTTTCCGGTGGCATTGACAGCCCAGTGGCGGCCTATGTGATGATGAAGCGCGGCATGGAAGTGGTGCTCGTGCATTGCTTCAACAGCACGATTAACCGCGATTTTGCCAAGATCCGAGATCTGGCAAGGCAACTGTCGAAATATCAGGGTCGCGTGAAAATGTATTTCGTGGATCTGGAAGAATTTCAGCGCCATGCCATTGCGCATGTGCCGGCGGAATACCGGATGATTATCTACAAACGCCAGATGATCCGTTCGGCTGCGCTGCTTGCAAAAAAAGAGCGGGCACAGGCGCTGGTCACCGGCGATTCACTGGGGCAGGTGGCCAGCCAGACGCTGGAGAATATCCATGCCATTTATGATGCGAGCCCGATGCCGCTGTTGCCGCCGCTGATTGGCATGGATAAGGAAGAGATTATTCAGCTTGCTCGCCGTATCGGCACGTTTGATATTTCCATTGAAGAGTATTGTGATATTTGCTCCTATCTGATTGCCAAACACCCGCAAACCAAGGGCAAGCGGAAGGATGTTGCCCGTTTCGAGGCATTGCTGCCAATCGGAGAACTGGACTACCCAGTGAGTGAAGTACGCTTCCATGCTGAGGAAAAAGCATGAGGGCGTGCAATACAGCTTCCATTTCCGTTCTGTTGCCAGAGGGTTATAGTTTCCACCATGTGCTTTTCAGGCCAGAGGAGATAAGGCATGTCGTCTGACAAACCATGGGGAGGGCGTTTCAGCGTCCCGACAGACAAGTTCGTTGAGGAATTCAATGCATCGTTTGATGTGGATGCACGCATGTATGCCGAGGATATCACCGCCTCCCGCACCCATGCCCACATGCTTTGTGAACAGGGCATCATCTCGCATGAAGACCTGAATGCCATTCTGCGCGGCCTTGATGATATTCAGGGTGAGATCGAAAGCGGCGAGTTTGAATTCACGGCCGAACTCGAAGATGTGCATATGAACATCGAAAAGCGACTTACCGACAAGATTGGCGAGGCCGGAAAACGCCTGCATACGGCGAGAAGCCGTAACGATCAGGTGGCGACCGACATGCGCCTGTACCTGCGCCGCCGCAATAACGATGTTGTGGCGCGGCTGCGCACGTTACAGAGGGTGTTGGTTAATCTGGCCGAGGCGCATGCTGATACGATTATGCCGGGCTTTACGCATCTGCAGACGGCGCAACCGGTGACCTTCGGCCACCATCTGCTGGCCTATATCGAGATGTTCGAGCGCGATACAGCACGCTTTGCCGATGCCAGGGGGCGGATGAACCAGTGTCCGCTGGGTTCGGGTGCGTTAGCCGGCACGACATTCCCGGTTGATCGCGACAAGGTGGCCAGCGAACTGGGCTTTGATCGACCGTGTACCAATTCGCTGGATGCCGTTTCCGACCGCGATTTCATCATCGAGTTGTTGGCGGCGGCTTCCATTTGCGCCGTACACCTGTCGCGCTTAGCCGAGGAACTTGTGCTGTGGATGAACACCCAGTTCGGTTTTGTCGAATTGCCGGACGCCTTTTGCACCGGTTCTTCCATTATGCCGCAGAAAAAGAATCCGGATATGCCTGAACTGGTGCGCGGCAAGACCGGCCGCATTATCGGTGGGCTGGTGTCGATGCTGATGACGGTGAAATCGCTGCCACTGGCCTACAATAAGGATTTACAGGAAGACAAACATGCCATATTTGACACCATGGATCAGCTCGAGGGCAGTCTGCGTGTATTTGCGGACATGCTGCCGGACATGCAGGTAAACAAGGAGGCGATGCACGAGGCGGCGGCATCCGGCTTCTCGACGGCAACCGATCTGGCCGATGCGCTGGTGCGCGAAGGCGTACCGTTTCGTGAGGCGCATGAGATTGTTGGCAAGTCGGTTGCCTATTGCATGGACAAGGGTATTGCGCTGAATGACATGGGCCGCTCTGCCTGCCGGAAGATTGATTCCAGACTGACAACCGATATGGTGCACGCTCTTTCTGTTGAGGCCTGTGTCGCAGCCCGTGACCATATCGGCGGTACGGCGCCGGACCAGGTCAGGGTACAGATTGCTGCCTGGAAAAAGCGTTTGGAGAGCTAGATGCGCAAGCTATTGTTTTTTACCCTTATCGCCGGTCTGATGCTGACGGCTTGTGGGCGTAAGCAGATGCCGCAAGTCGTCGCGGAGCATCCGCCGCAAATCGCCGAGCTGCAGCATGCAGTTGTTGGTAACAGCCTGAAGCTGACATTGCGTCTTACGGGCGGCAGCGATGGCGTCGGCTACCAGATTGACCGGACGGAGATGGATCCTTATTGCAAATGCCCCGGCTTCTGGAAGCGCTATCGTGAGGAGTACCCCGCTGTGAAGAATGCCGACAGGGAGCTGACGCAGATGATCAATCTCCGCACCGGTAAAGTGGAGTATGTATTCCGCATTCGTGCGATCGATGGCCTGGGCCGGCTTGGTCCATGGAGTAAGCCGATTCAGGCGCGCGCCGAGGCATGGTGAGTGATGCCTCTGCAAAGCTGTGTCAGCCCCGGCTGGACCAGCTTGGCACTTATCCGTTCGAGCAACTGAATAAACTGTTTGCGGGCCGCAAACCCGATTCCGGACTGGAGCCCATTGATGCAGGCGCTGGTGAGCCGCGCCTGCAATTGCCGCCGTTTGCCGAAGCCACGCTGATGGAACATGTGGATGGATTCTCACGTTACCCAAGCACGCGCGGCAGTGCTGTGCTGCGCGAAAGCATTGCCGGCTGGCTTGAGCGCCGTTACGGGCTGTCCGGGATTGATCCGGGCAGGCATATCCTGAGCGCCAACGGTACGCGCGAAGCGCTGTATGCCGTGGCCCACGCGCTGGTCAATCCGGAGACGGAAGGCCCGAAGCCCTATGTGCTGATGCCGAATCCGATGTATCAGATATATCTCGGGGCGGCGGTCACGGCCGGTGCGCGGCCATATTTTCTGCCCTGTACGGAACAGACTGGCTTTGCGCCCAGACTCGATGCCGTACCGACAGAGGTATGGGACAACACGGCCCTGATCTATGTCTGTTCCCCCAGCAATCCGACCGGCTGGGTGGCCGATGCCGAATATTATGCCGAGCTGTTGCAGCTTGCCGATGCACATGATTTTTACGTTATTGCTGATGAATGCTATTCGGAAATCTACAGCGATACGCCGCCGGTTGGCCTGCTGGAGGTGGCACAACAGCTGGGGAGGAAGGACTTTTCCCGTTGTCTTGTGATGAATTCATTGTCCAAGCGTTCGGCCATGCCTGGCTTGCGCTCCGGTTTTATTGCTGGCGATGCCGCGCTGATCGAACGCTTTGCCAAGTTGCGCAGTTATACCGGGCCAGCCACGCCATTGCCGTTGCAGATGGTGGCAGCGCGTGCCTGGTCGGATGAAACGCATGTGGAGCAACATCTGGCTGTTTTTCAGGACAGCCTGAATGTGTTTTACGACACTTATGGCGAAGGGGAGCCGCCGGCCGGTTCATTTTTTGCCTGGTTGCAGGTGGAGGATGACGAGGCCTTCGCAGCCGCCGCCTTCGAGCAGCAGTCCGCGACAGTACTGCCCGGCCGTTATCTGGGAGCAGAAGGGGCTGATGGCTGCAATCCGGGGGCAGGATATGTGCGGGCAGCGATGGTGGATGGGCCGCACAGGGCAGAGGAGCTTGCCCACAGGCTCAAAGCCGTCAGAATTTAGTCATGCAGATACCAGCACAGATCGAGGCGAAGATCAGAAGGCGCGCAGAAACCGGCGGTACGCTGAACTGTTATTTCTACGACACCACCGTCATGCGCGAGAAGATCGCGCATCTAAAGACCATTATGCCGGCAGGCGTTGATGTCTTTTATGCGATGAAGGCCAATCCGCATGCGGCTTTTCTGGCTGCAGCGCGTGATGCGGCGGCGGCGGGTATTGAGATTGCCAGCCTCGGTGAAGCCGAAAAGGCGCTGGCGGCCGGCTTTATGCCTTCCGGGCTGATCTTCACCGGCCCCGGCAAGTCGCCGGAGGAATTGCGCTGGAGCGTGGAGCAGGGTATCCGCACGATACATATCGAATCGCTGGTCGAGGCAAACCGGCTGAATGCGATTTGCGCGGAGCT
>JBHHXG010000103.1:0-4541 GCA_046756985.1 Mariprofundaceae bacterium
CACAATACTTAAGTGGTGGAAAAAAGACAGTGTACTTATTACCAACGCAAAAGCCCCGGCAGGAATACCGGGGCTTTTTATGTCGAGGTCTGATGCCAAAGGGGAGGGAGGAGGGTCGGCACCAGACCTGCGATACGATACAACTGGCGGGTTAGATGGCAGTGAACGACAGGTTAAGGTCTGTTAATGACTTTCCGGGTCCGGGCCGGGGATATGTTTGCCCCGCAGGCGCAGCATTAATCCCTCAGCGAAATGCTTGCAGTCCATGCCGATGCCAAGTGCTGCCGGTACGGAAAACAGCGTGATGGCTGTTGAAAACATCAGACCCCAGGAAAGCGCGAGCGCCATCGGTGCAACAAACGGGTCAAAACCGCCCCAGCCATAAGCTGTCGGCAGCAGACCGACGACTGTGGTAATGGCCGTCAGTAAAACGGCACGCAGGCGGCGCTTGCCGCCATGGATGATGGATTCAAACCATGGCATGCCTTCGTTCAACAATCGCTGGATAAACACGGCCATGACCAGTGAGGCGTTGACGACCACGCCGGTCAGGGCCACAAAGCCCATCAGCGACATGAATGAAACGGGCTGCCCGTGCAGAAACAGGCCAACCACGATGCCGATGACGCCGAACGGAATAGCCAGCATAACCAGAAGCGGATAGGAAAGCCGGTTAAACTGCACAGCCAGGATAATGAAGATACCAAGCAGCGCAAAAATGAAACTGAAAATCAGCCCCTGCACCGATTCTTCGGTGCGCTCCTGCTCGCCGCCAAGGCGATAACGCAGAAGCTTTGCGTCATCACCGAGCCATTCGGATTCCTTTGCTTTGACCAGTGCGTTCAGTCCGGCTGATGTAATCTTTTCATGATGCACCTCGGCTGAAACATTGATGATGCGCAGGCCATCCTTGTGGCGTACGTTGGTGACGCCCGGCCGCTCCACAAAGGTTGCGATCTTTCCTAGCGGAACGAGTCCTCCCGCCTGATTCGGAATCAACAGCGCCTTCAGCGTTCCGATATCAGTGCGCGCTTTTTCCGGATAACGGATGGTGACATCGATTTCTTCCTTGCCTTGTTTCAGCGTGGAAACCGGCAAGCCGTCAAATGCTGCACGGATATGCGTTGCAACTGCCGCCATATCGACTTGCGCATAAGTAGCCAGCGCCCGGTCGAGCACAATATGGATTTCCGGATCGCCCGGTTGCAATCCGCTTTCGATCGAATGCACTCCCTCGACCCCTTCAAGCAGCGTCACAAGACGCCGGGCGGCCCTCTCCCGTGTATCATTGGAACTGCCTCTGATTTCAACCTGCAGTGCCCGTCCGGTCGGCGGGCCCGGGCTGCGCATGACGAAACTGACTTCCATCGCCGGGAAAAGCGCCGGAATTTCTTTCTCCAGCTTGGCCATGACTGTTTTTGCCGATGTCGTACGTTCGACAAATGAGGTGAGAATGACGCGTACAAAACCAAAATGATCGCCAATCTGTTTCAGATCTTCACGCTCATCGGCGCTGTTCATGCCGGCCATCGTGGTTGTTGTCTCGAGCAATGCCGGATCGATACGGGCGCGTACCTCCCTGTCAATCGCCAGCAGCTGCTGGCGCATCTCATCGAGTGTTGTGCCAACAGGAGCTGTCACACGCAGATAAAACTGGTCCTCAGCCCCGGACGGAAAAAGCTGGAATTTGATCTGTCCGGCCAGCATACCGGCACCGATGAGCCCGGCAATCGACAGTGCAATCGTCAGGTAGCGGAAGCGGACGGCAATCCTCAGCAGCCTTTCATACAAATCGGTCAGCCAGATAAGCAAACGGCGTTCTCTCGGGTGTTTATCCGGGTTGACAACATCGCGGACATGATTGGGAAGGATAAAAATGGCTTCCAGCCATGAAAAGGTCAAAAGGACAACGACAACCAGCGGAATGGAAAACACGAATTTGCCGATAATGCCTTCCATGAACATCAGCGGCAGGAATGCGACAACCGTCGTCAGTACCGTGGCCGTGACCGGCCCGACCAGTTCGTGGGTGCCCTCGATTGCCGCCTGGGCCGGAGACAGTCCCTGTTCCATATGCCAGGTCGCATTCTCACCGATGATAATTGCATCATCGACCATCAGGCCAAGCACAACGATGAATCCAAACATGGTCAGCAGGTTCAGCGTTGTACCGCTCATATAGAGTACCAGAATACCGGAGAAGAAAATGATTGGCAGGCCCCATGCCGTTGTCATCGCCACCGCCGGGCGCAGAAACATAAACAGCGTCAGGAATACGAACAGCAGACCAATGGCGCCATTGCTGGTCAGCACCTTCAGGCGCAGCCGCGTATTGATCGAGAAGTCCTGATAGGCGCGTGTCTGGATTGCTTCGTGGTAGCGCTCCGGAATGGTTGGCAGATAGGCGCGCACCCTGTCAACAAGCTGGATGATATCGGCATCAGCCTGTTTGATGACAATAAAATTCATCGCCGGATCACCCATTGCGTCGACATGGCGGCGGGGCCGTTCCAGTGTTTGCGTTACATCAGCGACATCCTTCAGCAACAGCGCATCACCGAGTTCATTAGCGCGGATCACAAGGTTTGCTGCATCCGCTGCTGACGTGAATTCCCCATTGACGCGAATCACTTTCTGCCCGCCCGGTGTTTGCAGGTCGCCGCCGGGGGCATTGACATTCCACCCCCTGACCAGCCGGATAATGTCCCCGGTTGAAACGTGATGGCGGTGCATGCGCTCCGGGTCGAGTGTGATACGGATTTCTTCCTTGCGGTCGCCCTGTACGAACACCTTCGAGACACCGCGGATGGCCAGCAGATCATCTTCGATACGATCGGCAAAATGCTTCAGTTCCAGCTCATCGATTGGGCCAAAAATCGAAAATGACAACACCGGCGTCTGCTCTGATTTGACCTCCACCAGAACAGGATCGGTTGGCAGATCATCGGGGAGATCAGCGCGGTCTATGGCCTGTTGTACATCGGCGACAAAGCGGGAACGGTCGTCATAATTCGGGTCAATCTCGATCGATAATTCCATCGAACCGGCAGAAGAGGTTGAGCTGAACGTCTTGACGCCGTCGATACCTTTCAGTTCGCGCTCGATCGGTATGGTAAGCAGCTGTTCCATCTCATGAGGGGAAGCGCCTGGATAGACGGCGGAGACTACGACGAGATCGAAATTAACACTGGGAAAAGCCTCGCGCTGAATGGAGTAACCGGCATAGATGCCGCCAAGCAGCAGCATGCCGGAGAGCAGGTTGACCAGCAGTCCCCGTTCAACAAAGAAGGTAATAAGCGTTTTCATTATTTTTTGCTGACGTTGTCAGAATAAGTAATACCGAGCTGCTGTAATAATGTGCCTTGAGACCAGGCAAGCTGTCTTTCGGCTTGTAACAGGCTAATACGTTGCAACTCAGCCTGTAGCGCAGCAATACGCAGATCCCCCTCAAACTGGACAATGGTGGCTGTATCCGAACGTCCCTCACGATAGCGCTTTACTTCAGCCTCGAATTTCAGCTTTTCCGCAGCCTCCCGTTTGCGCGCGCTGGCCAGCGTGGCGCGTCCAGTGGTGATGGTGGTAATGGCTGCTGAAAGATCATCCTTGATCAGTTCCAGCATGCGGGTCTTCTCGGCCAGAACGCGTTGCCGTGTCAGTTCCGCCTTACGGATGGCAGATTTTGCTCCGTTATCACCGACGGCATCGCTTAACTCCAGCGACAGTGCGGCAAAACGATCATTGATCCCGAAACCCTTTTTCAGCGCTATACCGGCACTGCCGTCCAGTGACCGGGTTCCCAACTCAGCCACGACATCAAGTTGTGTGCGCTCGCTGTCCCTTGCCAGCAGCAGTCGCGATTCGGCAGCCTGCAACTGGGCATCCAGTGCTTTTAGTTCGGGACGGTTTATCCTGGCGCTTTCAACTGCTGCAGCAAAGTCCGGTGACTGGATATCCTGATGATCCGCATCGAGGGTGACGGCAAGCGGCGTATTCGGTGCGCGCAGCATCAGCCGGTTCAGTGCTGCCTGATTTGTTGCACGAAGAGCTCTAGACTGCTCCAGCTCCATCTTGCGCGCGGCAAGCAAGGCCTCTGCCTGCAGGCGGTCGGCAGTTTCAATCAGGCCGAAGCGTTCGCGCATGTGCTGGTAATTCAGCAGGCGTCTGGCCCGTCCCACCGCCTGTTCGGCAAGTGTGACGCTAATATCATTGCTGGCCAGGCGAAAATGCAGATCAAGCGCCTGCAGGCTTAGCCCCTGCGCGACAATCTGCTGCTGCAGACCTGCTGCCAGTATATCGGACTGAGCGGCAGTCAACGCCTCGTTATAGTCGGGGCGTCCTGCTCCGCGCAACAGCGGATGCCGGTAGCTCAGGTTAATCTCGTTGTTATAGGCTGGATTAACGCTTGCCAGTTGCGAGGCCAGCGGCGAAACAAATCCGAGGCTGGTGCGGGTATAGTCAATTTCGGCGCCGATGGTGCCGCCGCTAGCCAGGGGTTTGCTAATGCCGGCCGATATCTGACCCAAACGGGTTTCCGATGCCTG
>JBHHXG010000104.1:0-4470 GCA_046756985.1 Mariprofundaceae bacterium
CGTGCGCATGGACCGGTCGAAACTGTTTGCCAGACAGGAATCGGTGCGTGATGAATCGGTTTATTTCGGCGGGCCGCTGTGCACGGGTGCTGACAAGTTGGCCAATGATGTCTATGTCGAGGCGGCTGATGTCGGCGATATCGCCGTATTCTGCTATGCTGGTGCCTACGGCTTGAGTATGTCGAACATAGAATTTTTAAGCCACGAACGTCCGGCAGAGGTTGTCCTTGTCTGAGTACAAGGGTTTTTGAGGAGTATGTCATGAGCCATTTGCAGCAAATCATCGAGAAAGCCTGGGATACGCGTGATGCATGGAGCGCACAGGACGTGGATACCGAAGCGCGCGAAGCCATTGAGAAAACCGTTACATTGCTTGGCGAAGGCGGTGTGCGTGTTGCAGAAAAAAGCGATGATGGCCAGTGGGTGACACAGGAATGGCTGAAAAAGACCGTGTTACTCTATTTCAAACTGCATGACAATGAGATCATGCGCTCTGGCGACGCAACCTATTTTGACAAGGTGCCGCTGAAGTTTGCCAATTGGGGGGAACAGATGTTCAGGCAGGCAGGGGTTCGTATTGTACCGCCAGCCACGGTGCGCAAGGGCGCCTATATTGCACCCAAGGCTGTGCTGATGCCCTGCTATGTAAACATCGGCGCCTATGTGGATGAAGGCACGATGGTCGATACCTGGTCTACGATCGGTTCCTGCGCTCAGATCGGCAAGAACTGCCATATCTCCGGCGGCGCCGGCATCGGTGGCGTACTGGAGCCGATTCAGGCAAGTCCGGTGATTATCGAGGACAATTGCTTTATCGGCGCGCGCGCCGAAGTGGCCGAAGGGGTCATTGTGCGCGAGGGCTCCGTGCTTTCGATGGGTGTTTATCTCGGTCAGTCCACGCGCATTTACAACCGGCTGACCGATGAAGTGCTGTATGGCGAAGTGCCTCCGTATTCGGTCGTTGTTTCCGGCTCCATGCCCGGCAAATCCGGCGGGCCGAATCTGTATTGCGCGGTGATCGTCAAGCAGGTGGATGAAAGAACACGCTCCAAAACAGGCATTACCGAGCTGCTTCGCGATTTCTGATGCCATGCAGGCAGCGGTATTTCGTCTAGACTTGGGGCAGGACATGACACGATGGCTGGCAACGGCATTTATATTGCTGGCCGCTTTGTTCTGCGGGGGTGAAGCGATGGCAATGACGCTGACTTCTTCTGTATTTGAGCAGCAGGGAGAAATTCCATCCAGATATACATGCCAGGGCGAGGATATTTCTCCTGAGCTGAACTGGTCGGGCATGCCAGCCGGAACGAAGAGCCTGGTGCTGATCGTGGACGATCCGGATGCGCCGGACCCTGCTGCCCCCAAAATGACCTGGGTGCACTGGCTGCTGTATAATCTGCCGGCAGATGGTTCAGGCCTGGATGAGAATGTTCAAGGTCTTCCTGCCGGCACGCTGGAGGGCATCAACGACTGGAATCGTACAGGCTACGGCGGCCCCTGCCCGCCCATCGGCAGGCACCGTTATTTTTTCAAGCTGTATGCGCTGGATATCGAACTGCCGGATCTGGGCGAACCGCGCAAAGATGCGTTGGAGGCTGCGATGCAAGGCCATATTCTCGAAAAGACAGAGTTGATCGGCACCTACCAGAAACAGTAATCAGCCCGCTGAAAACAGAAGCTGGCACGGGGCTGATAGCAGCAATATAACCGGCCGTTTCAGGCAGGTCCGATTATTTACTGCCGAGGTAGGACTTTAGTCTTTCAGGTGTCTCAAGGTCGGGAAGCACGAAGCCCTGCTCATGGACCTGTTTGGCGCCCTGCCTGATCACATCGAGATAGGCCTCGGCCGTCTTGTCCCAGGTATATTTTTCCCGCACACGTTTCTGACCAAGCCTTGCGTATTTCTCCTGCTCATCCAAGCCCTTGAGCAGGCCCTCGGCGATGCTGGCCTCATCGGCCGGATCAATCAGAATGCCGGAGCCATCCTCGAAAATATCCGTGGGTCCACCGTTCTTCGTTGCGACAACCGCCAGGCCACAGGCGGCGGCCTCAATCGGGGCAAGGCCAAAAGGCTCGTAAAAGGCAGCAAGTGCAAAGACTGAAGCGTGCCGGGCAAAGTACCGGTATGTAGCTGAAAGCGCCCGCTGCGATTCAACGTTGATAAAATGCACCTTATCTCTCAGGCCAGCCTGCTCAATCAGGGCAAGCATGGGCTCAAGTACCCGGATGGTGTCCTCGGGCAAGCCCTCAATTCCGGCATAGGGATCCTCGATGCCGCGGATGAAGATAACCAGATCTGCCTTGTCCTGTAGCGCCTTGGTCAGGGCGTATGCCCTGAGTACACCAATATGATTCTTCTTTTCCTCGAAACGGCTGGCCATGACGATGGCGGGTCTGGCATCAGGAAGTTGTTCGGCCACCGCCTTGTGCACCGCCTCTTCCTCAAGGCTTGTATCGGCCGTAAAGACGCGCGTGTTTACGCCGGGAGGAATGACTGAAAACTTGTCGTCATCATGAACGTCAACAGCGCCTTCATATAGTGGATGCGAATATTGCTCGAAGCGCTCCTGGGCGGTGGAGGTGATAATCGTTGAGGCATGCTCCATGCTGAGCCGCTCGGCGGTAATCCGTTTGGAAAAATGGTAATGCGTATCAATTTCATCGAAGTTCTCGTGATTCATGCCCAGCTTGTCGAGCTTCTGCGCCCCGAGCGAGTGGCCGGTGAAGGTGAAGCCGATGCCCGCCTTGTTCTTTAACAGCACTCCGCAATAGCCGCCGTCGCCGTAGTGCCCGGTGGCAAAATCGGGCAGCGCATCACCGTAGAAGGAAAGGATGTTGTCGGTAAATTCATCAAGGTGCGGCCACAGCCGCTCCTTATTGAGAAATTTCGGTCCGCCGCAGTCGATGCGTACGATGCGCAGGTTGCTCTCATATTCTTCATAATACGCAATGGGTTCTGAAAATTCGGGCCAGTCCGGATCGTCTATGCGCCGAGTGATGATGTCGACCTTGATCCCCATCCGGGACATAGCCATGCACACTTCTTTCACATAGATCAACTGCCCGCCGAAATCAGGATGCTCGGTCAGATGCGAATCCGCCTGATCAAAATTTCCCTGCGGATTCAGAAAAATGACATGCATGGCTTACCCCTTTCGCTCATTCTTGTTTACCCGTTCTCCACCACATCGTAGTCGCTGGTGATCACAATATCGGCCATGGCCTTGTGCGATGAGATAATTTCATGCTCCTTGACGAGGATATTCGTGGTGAAATCGTCGAGTTCGGATTTTGCTCTGTTGCGCTTTTCGCGATGCGCCCGGGTATCGTGATAGTCGCGGGTAATAAAGATCCGTGTATCCGCGTTTTTCAGCAGCGTGGTGTAGGTGCCTTCGGCGATCACAACGCCGGCATCGCCCACAGGCATCGTTTCCGTGGTGATGCGATCTTCATCGTAATCCACCAAGGGCTTATCAATTTCGTTTTTACCGTCAAGCACATCACGTACATTTGAATCGAGCACATCCAGACGCACTTCCATCGGGCCAAGCCAGTCAGGGTCTTCCCGGCGGGTGCGGTCGTTGGTCTTGGGCGGATGAACATAATAGTCATCCTGCTGCAGGATAACGCTGTGGATGCCATGCTTTGCAAGTGCATTAGCAATGGCAGTGGCCGTTTCGGATTTGCCGCTGCCGGATTCGCCGGCAACGGTGATGGCGTACTTACCTCCGCTTGCAGCGATCTTCGACAGGAGCATTTCAACGATGCGCTTGCCAGCCCGCGCGTGATGCTCCTCGACAAGTATAACGTCCCCTCGCATATCACTCCCTCCTAACCAGCCTGATGATACAGGCACGTATACCGCGAGATTATAGCATCATAATGCCCAAGCGGTTTTTTTACACCCTGCATCAAGGTTTATGTAGTGCTGTACGTTTTCCCTGTGGTAAGGAGATCGCCCGGATACGGGCTGGCTTCAAATTGGTTGCTGTTTGGCTTGAACCCATGATACAGCTAACATTAATGGCCGGATAAAAGGTCCCATGTCAAGGAGGCGTAACATGCCAAAGAGCCACATTGAAACCAGTGTTCAAATTGATCTGCCAATTCAGGAAGTCGTAGCGTTTGTTGATGACTGCAACAATGATTCCCTGTGGCAGACATCGGTTCTTGAATCAGAAAAGACATCCAGCGGATCCATCGGTGTCGGCACGACCTATCACACCAGGGAAAAGTTTCTTGGCCGCGTGATTGAGCAGACATGGGAAGTGCTTGAGCGCAATAAAGACGGTACCTTCTGGCGGGCAAGGGCCACATCCGGTCCGCTGAAGATGGAAACAAGCATGAAGTTCGAAAAAGCCGATGGCGGCACGCGGATCACGCGCAAGCTGGATGTAGATGTTGGCCATTTTTTCAAGATGGCCTCGCCGATTGTGGCACGGGTTGCACAGCGCGAACTGGAAACGG
>JBHHXG010000105.1:0-4461 GCA_046756985.1 Mariprofundaceae bacterium
CATGGCAGCCGTGAGATGGGGTTGTTGTCCGATCTTGATATGGTTTTTGTGCTTGTGCACGACGATCCGGCCAGTTCTGGGCTGGAAGGTAAAAGCCTTCGCGAATGGGCGCAGCGAGTCGGTCGCCGGACGATCCAGCATCTGACGATGCAGCCGCCTTCTGGCGCTGGCTACCAGTTTGATGCGCGTCTGCGTCCATCTGGCGCTTCCGGCGTGCTGGTCACAACGCTCCAGGGTTTCCACGATTATCAGATGAACGAGGCGCAAGTCTGGGAACATCAGGCATTGTGCCGGGCGCGGCCGGTGGCAGGGCCTGCGCCTGCGCGACGGCAAGTCGGCCAGGTTCTGCAGGAGGTGCTGGCGCAGCCGCGTGATAAGAAAGCGCTGGCTGAAAATGTGCTTTCAATGCGTCAAAAGATGTTGGTACATCTGTCCAGCCATGATACGACCATTATAAACCTGAAACATGATGCCGGTGGCCTTGTCGATATCGAGTTCCTCGCTCAGTATGCACGATTGGCGTTTGGTGGCGAGAATACCGGTACGGTTGGAATGCTGCGCCATGTGCCGGATACGGCACCGCATATCTGGCGAGATACAGCAGCGGCCATGGCAGATATCTATGTGGACTACCGCAGTATGGAAAATACGCTCAGGGTGCAGTTGTGGCAGTCGATTGGTAAGCTGCCCGCCGACGATACGGCTCCCGAATGGGAAACGCTCAGGCGGCATACGCCAGTGAAAAGCGCGGCAGCATTACAGCAACGCATGCAGCAAACGCACGGGACATTCCTGCGACTGCTGGAAGGAGTGAAAGAATAGTGATACATGATTTTGCAGATCGGGATGGGGTAATCTGGTTTAACGGCGAGATGGTGCCATGGCGCGAGGCCAGGGTGCATGTGCTGACGCATACGCTGCATTATGGCATGGGCGTTTTTGAAGGCGTGCGCGCTTATCATGCTGACAAGGGCACGGCGATTTTCCGTCTGGAGGCACATACGGATCGCCTGTTCCGTTCGGCGCACATCATGGGTATGCCCATGTCGTTCGACAAAACGAAGCTGAACGAAGCGCAGCAGGCTGCTGTGCGCGAGAATGGTCTGGATTCCGCTTATATCCGGCCGATGGTGTTTTACGGTTCCGAGGGCATGGGCCTACGCGCCGATAATCTGAAGACGCACGTGATGATTGCAGCCTGGGAGTGGGGTTCCTATCTTGGCGATGATGGCCTTGAAAAAGGCATCCGCATCCGCACATCGTCCTATACGCGCCATCATGTGAATATTTCCATGTGCAAGGCCAAGGCCAACGGACAATACATCAACTCGATGCTGGCGCTCGGTGAGGCGCTGCGTGATGGCTACGACGAGGCATTGCTGCTGGATGTTGATGGCTTTGTTGCTGAAGGCAGCGGCGAGAACCTGTTTATTGTCCGCGATGGTGTTATCTATACGCCAGACCTGACCAGCGCGCTGGATGGCATTACGCGTGCTACGGTGATGCAGCTGGCCAGCGAAGAAGACTATGAGGTGGTTGTCAAACGCATTACGCGTGACGAAGTCTATGTTGCCGATGAGGCCTTCTTTACCGGCACAGCAGCCGAGGTAACGCCGATTCGCGAGGTGGACGGGCGTACGATAGGTGCAGGTTCGCGCGGCCAGGTGACGGAAAAACTGCAACAGAAGTATTTTGATGTCGTGCATGGCCGCAGCCGAAAGCACAGGGACTGGCTAAGTTACATTTAGCTAGGAATGCATCTGGCCCGCATCCGCTGGCCTTTTCATGATTGTGTTCAACATACGGGTGCCTAGTCCGTGTTAACGGTCTCCCCGCGTTCGCCTTTGAAATAGCGCATGACATCGATTGCATCAATGATTAGCGAAATAAAGTTGATAATCAGCAATACACGTAGCCACAGGCCGAGGGGTTCCTCGACTGGCCAGTCCTCCAGGCGGCTCCAGAGATAGCCGAGTAGTGGAACCCAGAAGACTAGATGTCCAAGACCCAACAGCCGGGTAAACCCACTGTATGCCGTCAACCAGGCCATCAGTATTCCGGCTGCTAAAAGTGCTCCGATAGCCAGTTGGGCTTCAAGATGGGTGATGAAAAAAAGGGGAATCAGTAGGTTGAAGACAACGAGTACCCCAACCCATATGCGCCAATGTACTGGCATGCTCATCAGTCCAAGGTTGAAACGGACCATGCCATGGAGAATGCCTTGCTGATCAAGATGCTCGCTCATGCAATTTTGTCGGTTTCGCTCGGAAATCCTTTCAGGTACAGCAGGCTAAGAGTCAGCCTTTAAGACATTATTCCATCAGCTATTTCAGGGCCTCGCGGAATTCTGCAAGAAAACTTTTGCCTGCATTGTTTTCTTTTGGAGCGGGCTCCTCATATTCCCTTATCGGGCGAATCGTTAGCGATTTACCATCAGTGCTGACTTCCAGTTCAGTATCACGGTCAATCTGCAGCAGGTTGAGAATGGGCCGGTCGATAATCAGACCAAAGCTGTTTCCGATCGGAGTAAGGTATTTTACCATTTTGCACCTCCAAGTATAACAATGTTATAACAATACTATGCGTCGGATCAAGCCTCGTCAATACATGCCTGCGGCAGCTTCATCAGCTTTCCCAGATTGTATAGATACCCGATGGAATTCTCTGGTAGCTATGGATATTTCGTGACATCATTTCACCTATGTTGCGAATGATTGCACTGGCAATGATGGTGTTTCTTCTCCCTGGCTGCGCCAAAACCAGCAAGGAGATGGTAGTTGACTTGTGGGTCAACTGGCAGAAAATCGATACGCTATTGCAACAGGACTATCCGGAAGCAACACCGATCATCCTCGTCCACGGCTGGAACGGTGGTGAGTTTACCTGGCCGACGCCGGTCAAGCTGGTTGCCCTTGAAAAACGGCTTGGCCGGGATATCTATTTCTTTACTTATCGCACCGGCGTGGTAGCCAACAGGTATCCGCCGCTGGAGATATTGGAGGAACAGCTGGAGCGTTATCTCGCTCAGTATGATACGGTTGAGATTATAGCTCACAGCATGGGCGGGCTTCTGGTACGGCAGTACCTGTCACACCATGTCGAGCATCCGGTTCGCCGGGTTGTTTTCTTGTCGGTGCCACATTTCGGCTCAAATGTTGCCAAGCTGCTCGTTGGCTTAGCCAGTGTCAGCCCGACCGGTAATGCGCAGGCCGAGGAGATTCAGCCCGGAAGCGATTTTCTCTGGCAGCTGAATTCATTGGGAGGTTCGGAACTGGAAGGCGTCGAGGCACTTAATGTTTATGTCAGCGATAGATCTCTAGTAGAATCCGATTTTGTTGTAGATCCCACATCGGCATATCTTCCTTGGGCTTATAATATTGCTATCCCTGGAGGGCATACGAGTCTGCCAGAGCAGTTCCCCGAATATGAATTTCTTATGACATACCTGTCAGACGGCATATTGCCGGAAGAGGCCGCCGTGCCACCCCGACGGGATGTGTGGCTACGCTTTGCCAGAAAAGACGGAAGCCCGCTCCGTTTCAAATCCGCCTCTTTCAAGCGCATAGATGCACGAGGGAATCCTAGACCCGGTTCTTTTTCAATCTGTTGCGAGCAGCCCACGGGACTGTATGCAGAACCAGCCAGTACGGTTGTTGTCGAGGATTTGCAGCCGGGAGAACGTCTGCAACTGCTGTTGCGGGATGGTTCGCCACCGATTGAAATATCAGCCGAAGCTTTTCTTGGCCGTAACAGGCCTGTCCAGATGCAACTGGTATCCCCGGATCAGCCGCGCGGGATGCCCTGACGTGCCAGCTCGTCGGCTCGCTCGTTCTCCGGGTGCCCGGCGTGTCCCTTAACCCATTCCCATCTGACTTCGTGCTTGGTGGCCAATGCATCCAGCTCATGCCATAAATCATCATTGGCAACCGGCTTTTTACTGGCGTTCTTCCAGCCATTTTTTTTCCAGCCATGAATCCATTCAGTCATGCCCTGCACAACGTACTTTGAATCGGAATGAATGGTGATCTGGCAGGTTTTTTTGAGTGCCTTCAATGCCTCGATAGCGGCTTTTAATTCCATGCGTTGGTTCGTCGTCGCTGCTTCGCCGCCGTACAATTCCTTCTCATGCGCGTCTATACGCAACAGTACGCCCCAGCCGCCAGGGCCGGGATTGCCGGAACAAGCACCATCAGTAAAGGCGTCAACAACAGGTTTCTGCATATGGCGATTGTACGCATAAATCGCCTTTACGCATCAGTCGGTGTTGTGAAGAGAAAAGACCTTGAGCATATCGTGTCTTGAAGCCACACCTCATGTGAAGCACGGTTTTGCAGTCTTCTGTTTATGGTCTACACTCTTAATCAAGACAGGGGGAAACCTTTGCCACATCTGTGTGGCAAAATGTTGCAGAGTTTTGGATTGACATATATACAGTTGGTTTGGAACAAAGAAGGATCATTT
>JBHHXG010000106.1:0-4412 GCA_046756985.1 Mariprofundaceae bacterium
TGAGCATGCGGAATTTCATGGATGAACTGCGCGGCAGCGGTGTCACCACCGGCGGCCCGGCTGCGTTCCACCACAACGACCGCATGGCTTTTGCCAACCAGCTGGACCGTTTTCTGACCCGTCATCTGAAATCCGTTGATTAATCAGGATCAGGTCTGATGATTTCGCCCAGCGCCTGCCGGTCTTTATGGACCATGGCGATCAGCTGCGCCCAGGCCTGCCGGGCTACCTCATCCGCATCCTCGCTGCCTTTGAGTGCATCGAGCTTCTCATCAAGGTGCGCCAGCCGCAGCACACCCTCGGGCACGCCTTTCGGAAATTCACTCTGACGGCCAAACAGTACACTCGGTTCGACTGCATCGAACTCCAGCGCATGCCTGAGCTGCTGGGCGCACAAACGGACATCCGCAAGCGGGTTGCTGAACTTTTCCGTGCGATTGTTTTCGACACAGGTCCATTCATCGATTTTTTCATCGCCGAAGATATAACCCCTTTTCGACAGCACTTTCATGGCAACGATCTTGCCGCGCAGCAGCAATAGATAATCCACAAACAGGAAGCCATCGAGGCCATCCGATATCACGGCATCGCGCTCAACCGCTTCGCTGTGCTTTGTAATCGTTTTCTTCAACAGCCGCATGTCGGCTGTTTTGCGCCGATTAATGACCACCAGCACTGCAATCAGCACGACCAACAATGCCGCAACAGTGACCGCAATACCTGCGGGTGACTGCAGCTGGCGGAACAGTGCGTCAATTCCCTGGATTTGCATCGCTTTCTCCTCCCGCCGACGTTTTTCCGACACGATAGCTGATCCGATACACTGCACCATGCACATCATCGGACACCAGCAATGCGCCATCGGGCATGACCAGCACATCCACCGGACGGCCCCATTTCCGGCCACCATACAGCCATCCGGAGGCAAACACCTCATGACCGCTTACTTTCCCATCCTCGACCTGCGCCGCAACAATCCGGTACCCGACCGGTGTGCTGCGATTCCATGAGCCATGCTCGGCGATAAACAGCCGGTTTTTAAATGATGCCGGAAACATGGGTCCTGTATAGAAACGCAGCCCCAGCGCCGCCACATGCGCACCCAGTTCAAGGGCCGGAGGCGTGAAAGTCTGCTCCGGGGTCTTGGTACCAAACTCAGGATCGGAAATGCCCTTGCCGTGACGATAGGGATAACCAAAATGCAGGCCCTTGCTGGCTGCCCGGTTCAGCTCATCCGGCGGCAGATTATCGCCCATCCAGTCCCGGCCGTTGTCGGTAAACCACATGGCTCCGCTGTCAGGATGCCAGGTCAATCCGACTGAATTGCGCACCCCTGCGGCATAGACCTCAAAGTCCGATCCGTCCGGCCGCAGGCGATGGATCGTTGCAAAAGGCAATCCCTCATCGCAGATATTGCATGGCGCGCCGATGGAGACATAAAGCCGGCCATCGGGACCCGCGGCCAGATAACGCCAGCCGTGATGACGTTTGGTCGGTAATGCATCAAAAATCACTTCTGGCCGGGGAGGGTTGCCCAAACGTGCTTCGATATCCGGAAACCGGATGATGCGCTGGTTCTCGGCGACATAGAGCGCGCCCTGATAAAAAGCCACGCCATTGGGCATGTTCAGACCTCTGGCAATGATATACCGGTGATCGGCTATGCCATCGCCGTTCCGATCGGTCAGCGCATAGACCTTGCCTGCTTTGCGCGTGCCGACAAAGACCGTGCCATACTCGCCCAGCGCCAGCGAACGCGCATCGGGCACGGAATGAGAGAAATAATCGACAGAAAACCCTGCCGGCAGATGAATGCGATCCAGTACGCCAGCACAGGCTGTTGCGGCGTGACCGGCAGACAGGCCGGCAGCCAGCAAGAATGAAACGAATCGGAACCTGCTCATGGATGAAGCATCTATCCGATCCGGTGAGGAATCACTCAGCTTAAACCCATTGCTCTTCATCCTCTTCGGAAGGAATGAAGATATCGAGAAACTCGTCCAGCCAGTCCTCAAACTTCTTGATGCTGTCGCGGACATCATCGAAATCGCTTCTGGAAAGCACGCCATCGCCATTGCGGTCCAGCGAATCAAAGCTTTTCCTGACAGAAGGCTCGATATGGCGCATCACTTCCTCAAAGGTGATCCGGCCGTCGCCATTGCCATCGAACTTGTCCCAGCCATCATCGGCGCAGGCTGGAGTTGCCCATAAAAACCCGCCCAGGATCAGCCCTGTCAGCCCCCGGCTGGTATTTCGCAAGGTCGTTTGAGCAATGCTGTGATTGGCCATGATGATACCTCCGGTTGCCGTTTACTCTGACCGTTCATTCTGACACAACGGCTCCCGGAGTATAGCCGCTATCGCTCCCCTTGCGGCGGACAGATTGCGCCGCAGGCTATTTCATACAGATATCAGGCTTCGGGAATGAAGCGTAATGCCACGCCATTGTTGCACCAGCGCTGGCCTGTCGGCTGCGGACCATCGTCGAATACATGCCCCTGATGGCCGCCACAACGGATGCAATGATATTCGGTGCGCGGAATAATCAGTCTGAAATCACGCTTGGTCCCAACATGACCTTCGATGGGCGCATAAAAGCTCGGCCAGCCGGTGCCACTGTCAAATTTGGTATCGGATGAAAACAGCTCCAGCTCGCAGGCGGCGCATGCATAGACGCCCTTTCGCTTCTCATCGTTCAGCGGGCTGGAAAACGGTCGTTCGGTGCCCTCCTTGCGCAGCACATCGAACTGCTCCGGCGTCAGGATCTGGCGCCACTCGTCATCGGTTTTTTCGATTTTCTCAATCATCGCACCACCTTCCCGGGGGCCGGCAAACAGCCGCATCGGTACGGCCACCAAAGCAGAAATGCCCAGCCCCAGCAGACCTGTGATAAATGTCCGCCTATCCACGGCCTGCCTCGTCCTGCTCATGCCCTGAGTCGCCCCAGAGCTCCTGCAGGCGTTGATCGCGGCCGCAGTTGTAGCGGTAAAACTTGTAGCGGATCGGGTTCTTCAGATAGTAATCCTGATGATAATCCTCAGCCGGATAAAACTCGCTGGCAGCGGTAATCTCAGTGACAATCGACGCTGCAAAGGGCTTGTTTTTTTCCAGCGCCTGCCTTGATGCTTCAGCCAGTTGACGTTGCTCTTTGTTGCGGTAAAAAATGGCTGAGCGGTACTGGTTACCATGATCACAGAACTGCCTGTTTGCCGTGGTCGGATCAATGTTGCGCCAGAAAATATCCAGCAATTGCGTATAGGAAACCTTCTGCGGATCATAATCAATCCGTATCGCTTCGGCATGGCCTGTACCCCCGGCCGAGACTTCCCGGTAGGTCGGGTCTTTTTTGTGTCCGCCGGTATAGCCCACCGTTGTAGAAATCACGCCGTCCACTGCATCGTACGGGTGCTGCATGCACCAGAAGCAGCCGCCGGCAAAGATTGCCTTTTCGACCTTCATCTGCCCGGACACCTCCTTTTCTGTCACACCATTCGCCACGCCTGCCATGCTTAACAGCATAGCAGCTCCAAACCAGCCCAGTATTGAACATCGCCGCATCTAGCACCTCCGCCGTACATGATTAGTCATACGAGATTAAAGAATGATTACAATTCAACCCGAAATTATGGGCACTATATCCGAGCTAAAGCGGCATGCCCGGGATGACTGGCGATGCTTTCTGATGACGGAGATGCAGACGAATATAGGGTGCGCCGGCAAATGGCGATTGCATGCGAATACCCATTTTCTCATAGGTCGAATTGCCAATACCGATATCGGCCAGCCACAACTCCCCGGCCGGGACGGTGGCAAGTCCGGGTTTGGGCAGTGCCAGCGTCACCGTCTTCTCGGCGTAGATACAGCAGCTTGTAGCCTCTCCGCTGTCGGCATTCAGTCCGGAAGGGATATCCAGAGATAGCACCGGTGCGGAACTCTGGTTGGCCCAGTTGATCAGTTCCGCGGCCAGTCCGTGCGGCGTTCCTTTCAGACTGTAACCAATCAGCGCATCCATGATTAGAAAAGGCGTCGTATGCTCCAGCTCGTCAAGGGCCACGATCTGGCCGCCTCGCCATTTGTAGCGCTTGAGTTGCGCTGCCGTGGCCTCGGACAGTTTGTTCTCGGGGGCACTCAGACATAGGCGTGCGTCTATGGCCTGGGAGACAAGATGATAGGCTGTGCAAATACCGCCGCCGCCGTTATGGCCTCCTCCGGCCAGCACAATGACCGGACCGACGCCCACCACCCGTGGCCATTGTGATGTGATAAAGCCGCTCAAACGCTCTCCGGCCATTTCCAGCATATCGGCCAGCGCCGGACCGGTTTCACCGGTGGCAATACGATCGGCTTCTCGCATCTGTTCCACGGTCAGTGTGGGAACCCGTAATCCGTCCAGCGTCTGAAATGGCATGCCA
>JBHHXG010000107.1:0-4343 GCA_046756985.1 Mariprofundaceae bacterium
GTAGCTTCCCGTGTTTTCAGGAACGTAACGTCCGGCCACTGTTCCATCGTGTAGTTGAGTTTCCATTCACTGGGAGCCAGATAGGCCAGCAGCCCGTCGGCGTCTTCGGCAAGGTTTGGCTCAAACAGCCGTTTAAATTCAGCCAGCTTTTTCTCATCATTGCAGGCAATCCAGCGCGCGGTCTGAAAATCAGTCGCTACATAATCGGCATCAACATTGTATTCAACCCTGAGCCGCGCCACGGTGACATCGAACTGCAGCACGCCGACCGCGCCCAGAATATAATCACCGCCAAGCATGGTGCGGAAGACCTGCACCGCACCTTCTTCGGAGAGCTGGATCAACCCCTTGTGCAACTGTTTGCGCTTCATCGGATCGCGTAATCGAACGCGGCGGAACATCTCCGGGGCAAAGTTTGGAATGCCGGTAAATGCCAGAGGTTCTTTTGTGGTAAACGTATCACCAATGCGGATCGTGCCGTGATTATGGATGCCGATGATGTCGCCCGGATATGCCTCTTCAATGTGGGCGCGATCCTGCGCCATGAAAATAATGGCATTATTCAGTGCGACTTCCTTGCCGATGCGGTGGTGCCTGATCTTCATGCCGCGATTGAACTTGCCGGAGCAAATGCGGAAGAAGGCGATGCGGTCGCGGTGCGCCGGGTCCATATTCGCCTGAATCTTGAAGCAGAAGCCGGAGAACGTCTTTTCGTCGGGCTCAACAAGGCGCGTTTCCGTCCGGCGCGGGCCGGGAGCCGGCGCAAACTCGACAAAGGCATTGAGCAACTCGCGCACACCGAAATTATTAATGGCGCTGCCGAAGAACACAGGCGTTTGCGCACCACTTAAAAAGTGCTCCAGTTCAAACGGGTTGGCTGCGCCTTCCAGTAATTCGATTTCCTCGCGCAGTCCATCGGCCTGCGGGCCAAGCAATTCATCCAGCCTGGGGTCGTCCAGTGATTCGATGGCAATGCCGTCATTTGCTTCCGAGCCTGGTGTAAACAGGTGCAGTTGCTTTTTGTACAGATTGTAAACACCCTTGAACGCTTTACCCATGCCAATCGGCCAGGAAAGCGGCGTGCATTCAATCTGCAGCTTGTCCTCAATCTCGGCCAGCAGATCGAGAGGCTCCAGACCTTCACGGTCGAGCTTGTTGATGAAAGTGATGATGGGCGTGTTCCGCATGCGGCAGACTTCCATCAGTTTCTCGGTCTGCGGCTCCACGCCCTTGGCCGAATCGATAACCATCATGGCCGAGTCCACGGCGGTGAGTACGCGATAGGTGTCTTCCGAGAAATCCTGATGGCCCGGTGTGTCGAGCAGATTGATTTCGAGATCACGGCTATCGAGCTGATAATTGAATTTCATTACCGACGAGGCAACCGAAATGCCGCGTTCCTGCTCGATTTTCATCCAGTCACTGGTGGCATGACGGCTGGCTTTACGCGCTTTGACCGCACCCGCCATCTGAATGGCGCCGCCAAACAGCAGTAATTTTTCCGTCAGCGTCGTTTTGCCGGCATCAGGGTGGGAGATGATGCCGAATGTGCGGCGCTTTTCGATTTCCTTTTTCAGACTCATGCATACCTCGCCGGAAATGGCGGCGCAGTGTAGCCTTTCCGCTTATTTTCTGCGAGGAGAAGACATGGAGTTACTCAAGCCCCTGCACATCAGCTTCGCCCTGTTGAGTTTTGGCCTGTTTAGTATGCGGGGCATCTGGATGTGGCGTGAATCTCCTTTGCTTGATAAACGCTTATGGGCGCGGTGGGTGCCGGATTTCATTGATACGACGTTGTTGGCCAGTGGTCTGTTACTGATGTACCGGTCTAATCTGTTCCCGGATACGCAGCTGTGGCTGGCTGCCAAAATGACGGCACTGGTTCTTTATATCATCCTGGGCTCCATTGCCATCAAACGCGGGCCGACCAAACGTATCCGCACGGCAGCATGGGTTTCTGCCAGCCTCATTTTCATTTACATTATTGGCGTGGCCATCCGTCGCGATGCTGCCTCATGGATATCTTTGCTGTAGGATATCCGGGACATAGCTCATCGGTTTTTCACGGATTGTTTGGGATGAATGCCCGCGGATTTGCCGTTAGAATGATTCCCGAATCTTTCAAGGAGGCGACATTATGGCGCTGGTTGCATCAATTCACGTAGGATTGGGATCGAAAATCCCCGATTTCGAACTGAAAGATCCGGATGGGAAAGTATACAAGACCGACGATTTGTTTGGCCCGAAGGGGCTCTTGCTGGTCGTGACCTGCAACCATTGCCCGTATGCACTGGCCGTCTGGCCGCGCGTCATCAGACATGCCAAAGCCTTTCGTGAATTGGGCGTGAATACGGTCGCCATCAATCCGAATATTCATCCCGACTTTCCTGAGGATGCTCCATCGGCCATGAAGGAAAAGATTGCCGAATGGGGGGTTGATTTCCCGTATCTGGCGGATGAAGAGCAGGCCGTCGCCGAAGCGCTGGATGCACAGTGTACTCCGGACATTTATTTATATGGCGCAAACCGCAAGCTGTACTATCACGGCCGCATTGACGATTACTGGAAGGATGAAGCCAGAGTCACGCAGGAAGAACTGGCTCCGGCCGTGGATGCGCTGGTTGCAGGCCAGCCTGCGCCGCAGCCACAGCATCCGACCATCGGCTGCTCAATCAAATGGAGGGAAGATCAGGCCTGAGCACTAATCAATCAAAGCTTATGTGCTTCTAACCAGTTCAGGCCGCTGCCGATATCCACAATGAGCGGCACATTGAGATCGAGAGCGGATTCCATTTCTTCCCGCATTATGGCTGAGACATGATCCACTACGGATTTCGGGGCCTCAACCACCAGTTCATCGTGCACCTGCAGAATCATATCTGTATCCGGCGCTTCCTGCTTTAGCCGCTCATGCAAGCGGATCATGGCGATTTTGATGATATCCGCCGCCGAGCCCTGTAGCGGTGCATTAATCGCGGTTCTCTCCGCATAACTGCGATGCATGCCGTTTTTGGCGTTGATATCCGGTACGTAGACACGGTGGCCGCGTAGCGTTTCGACATAACCCTGTGTGCGAGCGCGCTCCAGTGTTTCGTCCATGAAGCTCCGCACACTCGGATACTGCGCGAAATAGGCATCAATAAAGGCGCGTGCCTCTTCCCGCCCAACACCCAACTGTTTGGCCAGGCCGAAAGGCCCCATGCCGTAGAGAATGCCGAAGTTGATGATCTTGGCGCGCCGCCGCATTTCTCCGCTGACATCCTCCAGCGCGACCTGATTGACGGAGGCGGCCGTGGCGGCGTGGATGTCCTGACCCGCGGCAAAGGCGGCTTTGAGCGCGGCATCACCGGAAAAATGCGCCATCAGACGAAGCTCAATCTGCGAATAATCAGCGGAAATCAGTATATTTCCGGGCTCAGTTACGAAGGCCTTTCGGATGCGGCGGCCTTCTTCAGAGCGGATCGGAATATTCTGCAGATTGGGGTCACTTGATGACAGCCTGCCGGTGGTGGTAATGGCCTGATTGTAGGAAGTGTGCACGCGTCCCGTTTGAGCATGGATCAGGGACTGGAGTGCATCGGTATAAGTGGATTTCAGTTTGGCAAGCTGACGCACCTCGAGGATCAGGCGCGGCACTTCATGTTCGGTCGCAAGCGACTCCAGTACCTCCTGACCCGTCGCCCACTGGCCGGATTTGGTCTTTTTACCACCGGGCAGCTTCAATGTGTCGAACAGCAATTCGCCAAGCTGCTTCGGGGACTGGATATTGAACTCACCGCCTGCGGCGTCGTGGATTCTGCTTTCAAGCTCACTGATACGCGCGCCAAATTCACCGGACAGCTTCGCAAGCTCCGTCTTGTCGAGCTTGGCGCCTGTCCATTCCATGTTGGCCAGCACAGCGGCCAGCGGCAGTTCGATATCATCATGGCGTGCAAGCCGTTTCTCATCAGTCAGCCGTGTGTATAAATACTGAGTCAGGCGCAGTGAAACCTCGGCGTCCTCGCTGGCATAGGGCAGCGCCGTCTCGATCGGTACAAGGTCGAATGTAACCTGTTTTGCGCCCTTACCGGCAACATCGGAAAAGGGCGTGCAGTGATGACCCAGATAATCCTCGGCCGTATTATCCAGGCTGGGAGCATACTTGCCGGGATAAAGGCAATAGGCGAGCAGCATCGAGTCATAGCGAATGCCCGCCAGTTCGATGCCGGCACGGCGCAGTACCTGGATATCATATTTCAGATTGTGGCCGCATTTGGGGATAGAAGTATTTTCAAGCACAACGCGAAGCGCCTCCAGCACTTCGTCGCGGGGCAGTTGTTTTGGCGCAGGCTCGAGCATGTCTG
>JBHHXG010000108.1:0-4336 GCA_046756985.1 Mariprofundaceae bacterium
GCAGGGTATTACCGAAATGGGTCTGGAGGCCGGGGCATTACACCTTGTCCACGGCTCGACCGTGGCCACAAATGCCATCCTTGAACGCAAGGGTGTGCGCACACTGTTTGTCACCAACCATGGCATGGAACACTTATTGGCTATTGGCCGGCAGACCAGAGATAACCTGTACGAGCTGTGCCCGCCTCCAAAGCAGGCCTGGCTGCCCCTCGAGGATACGCTGGGCATGCATGGCCGCCTGGACGCGGACGGTGCGAGCGTTGCCCCTATGGACAGCAATGAGCTTGACCGCCTTGCCTCCAGGGCATCGACTTATGAAGCCGTAGCCGTATGCACACTGTTTTCCTTTCTGAATCCCGAACATGAGCTGGCGATTGCGGATGCCCTGCCGGAATCCGTATCAGTATCGCTATCCCATCAGGTGCTGCCCGAGTACCGTGAATACGAACGTGCTGCCACGACCTTTCTGAACGCCTATGTTGGCCCCAAAGTTCAGCATTATCTCAAAAACCTGGAAACGGAACTGGCACCCAAACACCTGTTTATCATGCATTCCGCTGGCGGTATCATGGCTGCGGATGAGGCCAGCAAGTATGCCGTACGTATGGTGCTGTCAGGACCAGCCGGCGGTCTTGTCGCTGCCCAGCATATCGGCGAGCAACTGCACACAAACAGGTTGATGAGCTTTGATATGGGCGGCACCAGTACGGATGTTTCTCTGATTGATGAAACGGCAACGATTTCCATCGAGGGAAGTATCGCCGGACTGCCTATCGCCGTGCCCATGCTCGATATCCACACCATCGGCGCCGGTGGTGGTTCCATCGCCTGGTGTGATGCAGCAGGCCTATTGCAAGTCGGTCCGGAATCGGCGGGCGCTGACCCGGGGCCGGTCTGCTACGGCAAGGGCGGTACGCAGCCGACCGTCACCGATGCCAACATTATACTGGGAAGAATACCCTCCGGCACCAGCCTTGCCGGAACATTGCCGTTGAGTGTGGCTTCTGCCAGAAACGCCGTCAGCAGCATGGCTGCTTCTCTGGACATGGACGCCGAAGCACTGGCAGAGGGCATCCTCCGCATCGCTGAGGAACATATGGCTGGCGCATTACGCGTCGTTTCCGTGCAGCGCGGTCATGATCCCAGAACATTTGCCCTGCTCTGCTTTGGTGGAGCAGGAGGGCTGCATGCCTGCCATCTGGCCGAGCAGCTCGAAATTCCGCGCGTTATTGTACCGCTGGGCAGCGGTGCTTTCTCCGCGCTGGGCATGCTCACCGGCTGCAGACAGCTGAATCTGTCGCGCAGCCACAGGATGGACCTGGCTGCAAGCAATACGCCTTCCATGCTGAAATCTATGTTTGAAGCACTAAAAGAACAGGCACACGAGCGCATGCCGGGACTCGGCCTCTGCTTTGAATATCAGCTTGATCTGCGCTATGAAGGGCAAGGCTTTCACCTGACCTTGCCACTGGAAGCAGATACGCAGGCTCAGAAAAATGCTTTTGAAGCAGCGCATGAACGGGCTTACGGGCATGTATTGGCGCAGCCTGTTGAGATCATGACCGTACGCCTGACCGCTTATGCCGAAACACCTACGCTTGAACTGCCTGAACTGCCAGTTGCCCGGAAGCCATTATCCCCTGCAGGAGAATCCTCAGTTTATGGCACAGGCATCGTGCCGCATTTGTGGCGCAAACATTTGCGACCCGGACATAGCTGGCAAGGTCCCGCGCTGGTGCTTGAGGATACTGCCACGCTGTGGCTGCCTGATGGCTGGCAGATGACTGTATCCGAGCATGGGCATCTGCTGCTGGACCGGGGTGCGACACCGTGAACGCAGTCGAGTTGAGCCTGTTTGCAAACCGCATCGGCGCCATCTGTAAGGAAATGGGCGCAACGCTCAAATACAGCGCCCTTTCACCCAATATCAAGGACAGGGAGGACTTCTCCTGCGCCCTGTTTAGCACAGATGGCGAACTGGTCGCACAGGCCGCCCATATCCCTGTGCACCTGGGTTCCATGGCCTATGCCATGCGTAATGTCGTGTCCCGATTCGACTGGCATGATGGTGACGTCGTCGTATTCAACGATCCGTTTCTGGGTGGTACGCACCTGCCGGATATCACAGTCATGCTTCCTGTTTTCCACGATCAGGCGTTGCTCGGCTTCTCAGCCAGCCGTGCGCACCATGCTGATATCGGTGGAAAGTCTCCCGGATCGATGGGTGTACATACAACACTTACCGATGAGGGTCTGGTTCTGGAACCGCAGTATTGGTACGCCGCCGGAGAAGAGCAAACGGCGCTGCTTGCCCGCCTGCAGGCCCACGTGCGCAATCCCAGAGAACGGCTGGGTGATCTTGCAGCCCAGCTGGCAGCCTGCCAGACAGGCGCGAAACGCCTAACCGAACTGCATGCCGCACAATCCATTCCCGAGAGCTTTGCCGAACTACTGGCAACCTCGGAAGGCTACGGCCGCCAGGCCATCGCAGATTTGCCGGACGGAGAGTACGGTTTTGAAGATGTGCTGGAGGATGACGGCACGGGCTCCGGTCCCCTGCCCGTCAGGGTGACGCTCTCGATCGCAGGCGAAAAGGCGGCGGTGGACTTCTCCGGCACGGCGGCGCAGTGCGAGGGGCCAATGAACTGTCCGATGCCGGTCACGGCGGCAGCAGTTCTGTACTGTTTCCGCTGTCTGATGCCAAAACAAACGCCCCAGACCGCGGCGGTGTTCCGTCCAATTACGATTCATGCACCCGAGGCCTGTCTGGTCAATGCAAGGTCGGGAACCGCTGTTGCCGCCGGCAATGTCGAAACCAGTCAGCGCATCGTGGATGTGGTGCTGGGCGCACTTGCACAGGCCGTTCCCGATCGTATACCCGCCGCCGCACAAGGCACAATGAATAATGTCATTTTTGGTGGCGAAGCCGATGGCGAGGCCTGGGTATATTATGAAACGCTGGCTGGCGGCATGGGTGCGCACGCAAAGGGTAACGGGCTCTGCGGAGTCCAGTGTCACATGACCAACACCAAGAATACCTCCATTGAGGTGCTGGAAATGCATTATCCTTTGCGCATTAGCTGTTATGGAGTGCGCCCGCAGTCCGGCGGCATGGGCGCATTCCGCGGTGGAGACGGGCTGATCCGTGAGTGGGAAGTGCTGGAGGCCTGCACGCTTTCATTGCTTACTGAACGTAGAAGCAGCGCGCCATACGGCCTTGCTGGTGGCATGCCAGGATTGGCTGGCCATAATCAACTGTATCGTGACGGACATTGGCAGGAACTGCCGGCAAAATGCACAATCCGGCTGCAGGCGGGAGAGCGCTTGCGTATTGAAACGCCTGGCGGCGGTGGATATGGCCGGCCAGAACGCAGGGAGAATTCCTGATGCGGATACTGGGTATCGAAACCTCATGTGATGAAACAGCCGCCACCATCTATGACGGCGACAGCACAAGTGAAAGTGGCCGCATTCTGGCTGAACGGATCGCTTCGCAGATTGAAACACACGCCAGATTCGGCGGCATCGTGCCGGAAATTGCCTCACGTGAGCATTTGAAGCTGTTGCCTCCGATGGTCGACGAAATCATGGCAGAGGCGGAGACGGGCTGGAATGACCTGGATGCGATTGCCGTCACAGCCGGCCCCGGCCTGATGGGCGCATTGTTGGTCGGCGTGTCCTATGCCCGCGCTGCAGGTGCTGCCAATCATCTTCCGGTGATTCCCGTACATCATATGGAAGGTCATCTGCTCGCCCCTGGCCTGACCAACAATCTACCGGCATTCCCCTTCATCACACTGCTTGTTTCCGGTGGTCATACCATGCTCGTGCGTGTTGATGACATCGGGGCCTATACTGTGATCGGACAGACGCTGGATGATGCGGCAGGTGAATGCTTTGACAAATGTGCGCGGCTTCTGGGGCTACCTTATCCAGGCGGCCCGGCCATCGCCAGATTGGCTGAAGGCGGTGACCCGGAGCGTTTCAGACTTCCCCGCCCAATGCTGAACAAAGACAATCTCCATTTCAGCTTCTCGGGCCTGAAAACCGCTGTCATGCATACAGCCAACAAACATTCCGAAATCCACCAGAATATGAGGCTGGCTTCGGACCTGGCAGCCAGTACTGAAGCCGCTATCGCAGATGTGCTCGTCGAAAAAAGCATCCGGGCCTGTGCCCAGGAGAATATTGGTCACCTTGTAATTGCCGGGGGTGTAGCTGCTAACCAGCGTTTACGTAACACGTTCACGCGGGCGGCGGAGAAATATGCTATCTATATCCATCAACCGCATCCCCGGTACTGTACTGACAATGCCGCAATGATTGCCTATGCCGG
>JBHHXG010000109.1:0-4125 GCA_046756985.1 Mariprofundaceae bacterium
TTGCCGGTGGCTTATCTGGTGTGCAATTTCGAAGCCCCGATCGGAAACAAACCGGCTTTGTGGACTCATGAGGAAGTTATCACGCTGTTCCACGAATTCGGCCACGGTCTGCACCATATGCTGACCGGGGTCGAAACCCTGGGCGTGTCCGGCATTCGCGGCGTGCCATGGGATGCCGTGGAGCTGCCGAGCCAGTTCATGGAGAATTTCTGCTGGCAGCGCGAGGCCGTGGACATGTTCGCCCGCCATTACGAAACAGATGAAAGGCTGCCGGACGAGTTGTTTGACAAGATGACAGCGGCCAAGAATTTTCAGTCCGGTATGCAGATGTTGCGCCAGATCGAATTTGCGCTGTTTGATATGCTGCTGCATTCATCATTCGATCCGGACGGGGATCAATCGGTGCAGGAACTGCTCGATGAAGTGAGAAAAGAAGTGGCCGTGCTGATTCCGCCCGCGTTCAACCGCTTCCAGAACAGCTTTTCGCACATCTTTGCCGGTGGCTATGCGGCCGGTTACTATAGCTATAAATGGGCTGAAGTGTTGTCTGCCGATGCCTTTGCCGCCTTTGAAGAAAAGGGCGTGACCAATACGGAAATCGCAAAGCGCTTCCGCGACAATATTCTTGCGATCGGTGGCAGCCGGGACATCATGGATGCCTTCGTGGCCTTCCGCGGCCGCAAGCCGACTGTGGATGCGCTGTTGCGCCACTCAGGCCTTGCCGAGACTTCAGGAGAATAAAATGGAAACCAATGAAATCACCATCACAAATATCAAAATGCCTTTCATATCCATGGTCATATTCATGGTCAAGGCAGCTATTGCTTTTATCCCGGCATTTATCATTCTGTCTGTTATTGGATCGCTGACTTTCGTTATGCTGGGACATTTCTTTGCTCCGCAGCAGTTCTAGAGATTATGTGCTGACGAAGCAATCTGGGGAAGGCGATGATGGGCATGGACAACGGCTACCGTGAGCAAGCGCTTAAGCTTTTCCCCTGGGTATGTGCACGTTGCGGGCGTGATTTCAGTGCTAAACAGCTTCGCGAACTGACTGTTCACCACAAAGACCATAACCATGATAACAACCCTGCCGATGGCAGTAACTGGGAGTTGCTGTGCATCTACTGTCATGACAATGAACATCAGCGTTATCTGGAGGCCGATACCCACGGGCCGATCAGTAAAAACGATGAACCGGCTTCAACCTACAAGGCCTTTGCCGGGCTTGAGGGATTATTGAAAGATAAGGATTAGAGGCGCTCTTATCCTCGATCAAATTCGCTCAGAGGTTGTTCAGTCTTTTGCAGCGGACTCAACATCCGGGCCGAGAAGCACGGCAATCCAGCGGGTCTTCTCGCCTGCTTCCAGCGCCAGTTTGACAATCATCGTCAGCGGCACGGATAGCAGCATGCCGACCGGTCCCAGCACCCATCCCCAGAATACCAGCGAAACGAAAACCACCAGCGTGGACAACCCCACACCGCGACTCATGAAACGTGGCTCAACCACATTACCCATGACAACATTGACCACGACATAGCCGACAGCAGCTGACAGGGCTGCTCCCGGCCCAATCTGGACCACAGCCAGCAGCAAGGCCGGAACGGCGGCAATAATCGAGCCGATGTTGGGCACGAAGTTAAACAGAAAAGCGAGCAGGCCCCATAGCAGCGGATAATCCACGCCGATCACAGCCAGCCATGCAGCAATCGCTGCCCCTGTCGCCAGACTGACCATGGTCTTGATAGCCAGATACTGGTTCACGCTTTCCAGAAAGCGGCCAAAAGCGTCTGTAGACGGGGCATGCTCACCCATCAGCGCCCACTTGTGGGGCAACGCAATGGCTTCAAACAGCAGAAAAATCACCGTCAGCACGATCAGAAAGGTGTTGGCCAGCGCATTACCAATGCCGGAAAGAAGCGTCCCCGCCATACCCATAGCTGCGGCAGGATCCAGCGTCTCCAACGCCATCTGCCGGTCAATGTGGATGCCGAAACCGGACAGCCAGACAAACAGATCACCGGTCATGTCTTGCAGGCGCTGCTGATATTGCGGCAGGCTCTCGGAAAAATCGGCCACGGATGCGCCGGCGAACCCGGCAACCAGCAGCCCAAGCAATATAAGGCCGAGTGTGACCAGCAGCACCGCCAGGCCGGCTGGCAGCCTTCGCTCCATCAACCAGTTAAGCGGTGGCAGACAGATAATGGCAATAAAAATGGCCAGCAAAAGTGGCACCAGCAGCGCCTGTGCCGCCTGCATGCCGGCAATGATAATCACCAGTGCTGCGCCAGCGATCAGAGTTGAAGTGCCACGCATTGCTTCCATCTGTTATGCATGCTCCTTCAGCCTGGCGTCTTCGATGGCAAATTCTGTCTCGCCGGTTGCAAACATCAGCTTCAGATATGGTACGCAGCCGCCGCATTCAAGCCCGGCACGGGTTTCCCGCACCGCTTCCTCCAGGCTGCCGTATTGTTTCAACTGGGCGAAGGTTTTATTGATGCACTCGCAGCGGTTGACCGGTTTTTCCTGACTCACCTGTTATCCCCTGTTCCGGATTTTATCATCGGATACTGGCCGACCCGGCCATGACATGGCAAGGCCAGCATCCAGGCAAGTCGTCCGGTGGGTTCCTGCTGCATATGTTCCAGGCCAGTCGTCATAGCATCATGTCCGGCCGCCGGCTGAGCGCGACAGGTAGCAAACAAACGGTCCCATCACGACAGATTGAAACCAGAATTGCTGTTTGTTTCGCAGCATATGATCGAATGATGCACGCGGTGCATGTCCGGGGTGACGACAAACAGTCGCAATACGGCATCCAGGCGCACCAGCAGTATACTGAGCATGGCGATACCGAGATTGGCCACCCACCACTCTGTTCTGGGCATACGCAGCCTGCGTTTTGGCCTTGCCAGCTCCAACAGCACCATTATCAGCAGAATGCCAAAGAACATGCCTGTACGAATCAATACTTCCGCTTCCATGATACTACAGAGATTCCCGGAATGATGAAAAGGCAGTCAAATGGCTGCCTTTTATCGTTCTGTACAATACTATGATTCGCTCTTTTCTGCCGGACAGGTATTCAAACCAAAAACCTTATACACAGGGCACCAGCTGAACAGCGCCGTTCCCAGCGGGATCAGGCCGACCCAGCCCCACGGCCACCAGACATGTGTCATGGCCAGAGCGATTAATACGATCCCGACGACGACTCGTACCATTTTATCAATTGCACCTACATTCGCATTCATAAAATGCCTCCTTACAATCTATTGCGGCTCAACGTTTTGGCTCAACCATAGAGTACTGCAGCACAAGGTTCTATGACAATGCCACACAATCCGGCTGTTCATCGAATCTCCCCGACATCCAGCCTGCGGATACGGGACAGCGAACGATGAAACCGCTGCCAGTCCCACTGCCTGCCCGGATCCCACTTACGGTCCGGTGCGATATCCCTGTGACCGACAATGCGCTGTCTGGTAACTCCCGGAAATGCCTGCATCAGAACGCGGCACAATCGTGCCGTTTCCCGATATTGCGCCTGTGTAAACGATTGCAGCTCATCGCCGATCATTTCGATACCGAAGGAATAATCATTGCAGCCACCGCGTCCCTGCCACTCCGATGTGCCGGCATGCCAGGCACGTTGCGCCACCGGCACAAACTGTGTGATCACACCTTTTCGGTCCACGACAAAGTGTGCTGAAACACGCACTCCTTCAAGGCTGGAAAAGCTCGGATGCGCCGAGAAATCAAGATGCCCGGTGAAGAAATCCTCGATAAATTGTGATTCAAATACACCCGGCGGCAGGCTGATCGCATGCAGCACGATCAGATCAACCGTGACTCCCTCGGGACGGGCATTACGATGCGGCGAAGTCAGATAACGCATGCCACATGATGCGGTGATTTGCCCTTTACTGGCAAGAAACAGCTATGCTTGGGGCATGAATATTGTGTGGATCTGGTTATCGGGCCTGGCCTTTGCCGTCATTCACAGCTGGCTTGCAACCAGCTGCTGCAAGGATGCGCTTTATCGCATGGGGGTGGGCCGCAAGGCCTATCGCATGGCCTATTCATTGCTGGCGATTGTCCTGACAATCCTCTGGTTCGGCT
>JBHHXG010000110.1:0-4124 GCA_046756985.1 Mariprofundaceae bacterium
GGGAGATGATTCAGGAAAGCCGCCAGCGCAAGAAGGGTTATCTCGACTGAGCTTTTTTACCGGCAGGGTTTGTATCTTTCTCAGCCGATATGGTGTTCCGCCGTTACCTCATTGGCGCTCGGCTTGCCCGCTTCAAAATCCGTCGCATTGCGCAGCGTGGTTTCGGCGATGTTGCTCAGGGCGTCACGGGTGAAAAAGCCCTCGTGACTGGTAATGAGTACATTCGGGAAAGTGAGCAGGCGAGCAAAGACATCATCCTGAATGATTTTGTCGGACAGGTCTTCAAAAAACAGGTCGGTTTCCTCTTCGTAGACATCCAATCCGAGATGCCCGATCTTGCCGCTTTTCAGGCCTTCGATAACAGCACGGGTGTCCACCACCGCGCCGCGGCTGGTATTGATCAGCATCACCCCGTCTTTCATCATGGATACGGCATGATCATCAATCAGATGGTGGGTTTCCGGCAACAACGGACAGTGAAGTGAGATAATATCGGATTGTGCGAACAGTTCGTCCAATGGCACATATGACACACCCATGGCTTTGCACTCCGGACTCTGGACCTTATCAAAGGCCAGCAGCCGGCAGCCAAAGCCGGAAAGGATTTGGGAGACGACCGTCCCAATCCTGCCCGTGCCGATGATCCCGGCCGTTCGTCCGTGCATATCAAAGCCGAGCAGGCCTTCCAGCGCGAAGTTCCCCTCACGCACGCGATTGTAGGCCCGATACAGTTTGCGGTTGAGCGCCAGCATCAACCCCACGGTGTGTTCAGCGACAGCATACGGTGAATAGGCTGGTACGCGCAGAATCGTCAATCCCAATTCGGCAGCGGCAAGCAAATCCACCTGGTTAAAACCAGCGCAGCGAAGGACAATCAGCCTTGTACCGTTTTTGGCAAGCTCTTCCAGCACTTCGCGGTCCGCCTGATCGCTTACAAATAAACAGACAGCAGGAAAGCCGGCGGCAAGCGGGGCCGTGTTGTGGTTCAGGTGCGGTTCGAAAAAGACAAGTTCGTGGCCAAAGTCCGCATTGGCGTCCTGCAAATATTGTTTGTCGTGAGGCTTTGTGCTGAAAACAGCAATACGCATGTGATCTCCTTTTCAGGACTTCTTACGGGCTGTTTAGTGGCAGGCGTCAGGATCGTCCCAACTCACGGCAGATGGCAATCGTCGCCTCGGACTTGTTCAGGGTATAAAAATGCAATCCAGGCGCATCCGCATCGAGCAATTGCCGGCATTGCGCGATGGCGATGTCAATGCCCATTGTCTTGACGGCATCGAGGTCTGCTTTGATCGGTTCCATCTTTTTATGCAGCCATGCCGGAATAGTGGCGCCGCACATGGCAGAAAAACGCACAATCTGGTCGAAGTTTGTGACCGGCATGATGCCGGGAATGATCGGGATGGTGACACCTTGTGCGGACGCGGCTTCGCGGAAACGAAAGAAGGCTTCGTTATCAAAGAAATACTGCGTGATGGCGCAATCGGCGCCGTTGTCCTGCTTCAACTTCAGGTAGCGCACGTCATCCATCATGCCGCCCTTCGATTCGGGATGGCCTTCCGGATAGGTGGCAACACCGATCGAGAAATCATCCCGTCTGCGAATAAACGACACCAGATCGGAGGCGTAGGCAAAGCCGCCTGCCGTGGCCTCGAAGTGATCCATTCCCTCCGGCGGATCGCCCCTGAGCGCCAGAATGTTCTCGATTCCGGCAGCTTGATACGAATCCAGCAAATCGCCAAGTTGCGCACTCGTTGAGCCAACACAGGTCAGATGTGCGACCGGCTCCAGCGCCGTTTCGTTCTTGATGCGTTCTACGATACGCCGGGTGCGATCCTGTGTGGAGCCGCCGGCCCCATAGGTGACCGAGACATAGGCAGGGTTGATGATGGCCAGCTCCTGTATGCAGTTCCACAGATTCGTCTCGCCCCTGTCCGTCTTGGGTGGAAAAAACTCGCAGGAGACCAGCGGGCCTGTTGCGTTGCTTAAAATATCGCTGAGTTTCATTACAATTTTGGTACCGTCACGCCGGTCTGACCCTGGTATTTGCCTGCCTTGTCCTTGTACGAAGTCTCGCAGACTTCGTCAGATTCCAGAAACAGGAACTGGGCAACACCCTCGTTGGCATAAACCTTGGCCGGCAAAGGCGTGGTGTTGGAAAACTCCAGTGTCACATGGCCTTCCCATTCAGGCTCCAGCGGTGTGACGTTAACGATAATGCCGCAGCGCGCATAGGTGGATTTGCCGAGGCAAATCGTTAGCACATTGCGCGGGATACGCATATATTCCACCGTGCGTGCCAGTGCGAACGAATTGGGCGGGATAATGCAGACACCACCCTTGAAATCAACAAACGAGGAAGGGCAAAAGTCTTTCGGGTCAACAATGGCAGAGTTGATATTGGTGAAAATCTTGAACTCGTCGGCGCACCGAACGTCATAACCATAGGAGGAAAGGCCATAGGAAACCATGCCATCGCCTCCTTCTGTTTTTTTAATCTGACCGTCCACGAACGGTTCGATCATGCCGTGCTCGTTCGCCATGCGGCGAATCCATGTATCCGACTTGATGGACATATATTCCTCCAAAGCGATTGAACAAAGGCGGCAGGATAGCGGCAGCGAGACAAATCGTAAAAGCCTACTCGGTTATTTCTGCTACCTCGGACAATAACCAGTCACGGAATGCAGTGATACGCCTGCTTTGCGCCACACGTTCGGGATAGACAAGATAGTAAGCGCTCTCAGAGGCCAGTATTTGCGCAAAGGGCTGGATCAGACGACCCGAGTGGATTTCCTCGGTAACCAGCGATGGGTCGATGATGGCAACGCCAAGCCCGTCCACAGCGGCCTGAATAGCAAAATTCCGGGTTTCGAATACCTGTTCATGTTTGGGCCTGAGATTCCCTGCGCCGGCTGAGTGCAGCCAGATGCGCCAGTCATCAGGCCGCAGCTCGGCATGCAGCAACGTGTGATGCTGTAAATCTTCCGGTTTTGCCAACGGGGTATCCGGCGTTGCCAGCGCTGGACTGCAGACAGGAGCAAACTGCTCGGCGAACAGGCGCTGGGCGATAACATCCGGCCATGTGCCGGCGCCTGACCGGATGGCGCAGTCGATGCCCTCCCGCTTAAAATCAACCAGTGCAACAGAGGTGGAAATACGCACGTCAATATCCGGGTGTATTTGCTGAAATCGCGCCAGCCGGGGGATAAACCAGCGCATGGCAAAGGTGGAGAGCATGCTGACGGTCAGCACATCTTCTTCGGGCCTTTCCTGCAGAAGTGCCAGAGCCTGCGAGATTTGTTCAAAGCCATCGCGGATGCCCGGAAGAATGCTCTGGCCGGCTTTGGTGAGCTCCAGGCCCTTGTATGTTCTTTCAAACAGCTTGACGCCCAGTGCTTCTTCCAGCCCCCTGATCTGGTGGCTCAGGGCGGAAGGGGTGACAAACAGCTCTTCAGCCGCTGTGGTCAGAGAGAGACAGCGACCGGCCACGGCAAAGGCGCGCAGCGCATTAAGCGAAGGCAGTGATTTGGAATCAGGCATGAGTTTTTCTCATATAAATGTAGAGAATAATTCTTTTTATTTATGTACAGGTCAAGTATATATTTCGCATTGAATTGAATTTTCCTCTATGATGTCTGGCCGGTATGGAGTGCTGTGATGAGTAAAACGTTGTTTGATAAGGTCTGGGAACAGCATGTTGTCAGGCAGAATGACGATGGTTCGGTGCTGCTGTATATCGACCGGCATCTGGTACATGAAGTGACCAGTCCACAGGCCTTTGAGGGGTTGCGGATTGCCGGGCGTACGCCGTGGCGCACCGATGCGGCAGTGGCAACACCTGATCACAATGTACCGACTACTGACCGGGACAAGGGGATCGCCGACCCTGTTTCGCGCACGCAGGTCGAGGCGCTGGATGCCAATTGTGAGCAGTTCGGCATCACCGAGTTCGGCATGCACGATATCCGCCAGGGCATTGTGCATGTGGTCGGGCCGGAACAGGGGCTGACGCTGCCGGGTATGACCGTGGTATGCGGTGATTCGCACACCTCCACGCACGGTGCCTTTGGCTCGATTGCCATGGGTATCGGCACCTCCGAGGTCGAGCATGTGCTGGCCAC
>JBHHXG010000111.1:0-4075 GCA_046756985.1 Mariprofundaceae bacterium
TGGGGCGTAGCCAAGTGGTAAGGCAACGGGTTTTGATCCCGTCATGCGCAGGTTCGAACCCTGCCGCCCCAGCCAGTTTGCGGCACTTGCGCTACCGCTGCACATCGGCAAGCATCTGCATGTCTGAATAACCTGATGTTCCAGGAGCGAAGAAAATGGCCAATACACGGCTACGCCTCTTTTCCGGCACCTCAAATCCTCCGTTAACGGAAGCTATCTGTAAAAATGTCGACAAGCCGGTGGGCGATATTTTCATCCGCCGCTTCTCCGACGGCGAAATCTTTCTGCAGATTCATGAAACGATCCGCGGTCTTGACGCCTTCTTTGTCCAGAGCACTTCCGCGCCAGCCAATGACAACCTTATGGAATTGCTGGTGTTTATTGATGCGGCCAAACGCGCATCAGCCAGACACATCTGTGCCGTCATCCCCTACTTCGGCTATGCACGCCAGGATCGCAAGAGCGCCGGTCGCACGCCAATCTCGGCCAAACTTGTTGCCGATATGATTGCCAAGGCAGGGGTAACGCGAGTGTTGACGCTGGATCTGCACGCCACGCAGATTCAGGGGTTCTTCGATATTCCCGTGGATAATATTTTTGCGGCTCCTATCTTTGTCAAAGATATCAAGAAGCGCGGGCTCGATGATGTCACCATTGTTTCTCCGGATGTTGGCGGCGTTGTGCGCGCCAGAGCTCTGGCCAAACGCCTGCATGTTGATATGGCCATTGTCGATAAGCGGCGTCCGGCGCCTAATGTTGCCAAAGTGATGAATATTATTGGTGATATTGAAGGCAAACACTGCATCCTTATTGACGATATGGTAGATACAGCGGGCACACTGTGCGGTGCCGTGGACGCCCTGCTGGATTGCGGCGCCACAAAGGTATCCGCCTATGCCACGCATGGCGTTCTGTCAGGGCCTGCCGCCGAAAACCTGGCGAATTCGCGCCTGTATGAACTTGTGATTACCGACAGCATCCTGCAGCCGCAACGTATTCTGGATACCGGCAAAGTACGCATCCTGAGTGTTGCAAAGTTGCTGGGAAAAGCCATTTCGCGCATTTACAGAGAACGTTCGATAAGCAGCTTGTATAACTAGCCAAAATACCTAGACTGCGCCGCCCGCTACCAGGCTGAAAAAGCTTGGCTGGCAACACCATCACGGGTCGACCCGCTGGTGCATTTCAACTGTTTACGGAGGAGACCCATGGCTGATTATACACTCGAAGCCGAGCTACGCGAAAAAACCGGCAGGAGCGAAGCCCGCCGCCTACGCCGTACCGGCCGAATACCGGCCATTATTTACGGTGGCGACAAGCCGGACCTGCCCATCACGCTCGACTATCTGGATACATCCAAGAAGCTGGAAATCGAGCACTTCCACACCACCATGATCGAAGTGAATGTCGATGGAGCACGTGGTAAAAACACTGTTCTGCTCAAGGATGTGCAGTGGGATCCTATCCGTGATACGGCAACCCATATTGATTTTTACCGTGTTTCTTCCTCGGATACGGTATCCGTTGAAGTTCCCATTGTGGCAGTCAACTCCGAAAAATGTCCTGGTGTTGTTCAGGGCGGTCTGGTTTCGTTGGTACGACATTCGCTTGAAGTAACAAGTCGCGCCGACGCTATTCCGGAACATATTGAAATTGACTGTTCTGAACTGGATATCGGCGACAGCATTCACATTGAAGATATCGCACTCCCTGAAGGCGCCGAAGTGCTGCATGATGTGAACTTCACTGTGCTGAATCTGTCCGCGCCAACCAAGGCTGAACCGGAACCTGAGGTAGAAGAAGCTGTGGAAGAGGGTGAGGGCGAGGCTGAAGCGGCAGAAGAACCCACAGAAGAGTCTGGCGAATAAGCCAGAGCTTTCGTGCAACTGCTGGTTGGGCTCGGCAATCCCGGCAACCAACACCGGGATACCCGCCACAATATTGGATTCCGCTTTATGGAACGACTGGCCAATCATGAGGGGCTGCGCTTTTCCGCAACCCCTCGTTTTCGCGCCGAGACATCGGCCTGGAACCGGCCGGAAGGAAAAGTACTGCTCGTCAAACCCCAGACATTCATGAACAATAGCGGTGAGGCGGTTGCCCAGCTGACCCGTTATTATCAGGTGGATATTTCGGATATCTTTGTCGTCTATGACGATCTTGATCTGCCCGCCGGAAAGGTTCGTATCCGGCATGGCGGCGGCCATGGCGGTCATAATGGTCTGAAATCACTGAACCGGCACCTGGGCAACAGTGAATATGTCCGTATCAAGATCGGTATCGGCCGCCCGGAACACGGCGAGGTCACGCCCTGGGTACTGGGCAGGGCAAGTGCTGAGGACCGTGAGCAGGAAGTACGTGTCTTTGATTGCCTGCTGCCGGAAATTCCAACTATTCTGGCGGGCGATGCGCCACGTGCTGCAAATCGTATCCATCTTTGTTTGCAGCAAAGCGGAACCGAGGATGAATAAGCCATGGCACTGAGTATCGGTATCGTCGGGCTTCCGAATGTCGGCAAATCCACGCTGTTCAATGCGCTGGGCGGAGGTGGAGCGGAAGCAGCCAATTACCCCTTTTGCACCATTGATCCGAATGTCGGCATTGTACCTGTACCTGATCCCCGCCTGGACCGGCTGGCGGATATCGTTCATCCACAGACCATGCAGCATGCTACAGTGGAGTTCGTTGACATTGCCGGACTTGTTGCGGGTGCTGCCAGCGGCGAGGGCCTGGGCAACAAGTTTCTGGCTAATATCCGGGAATGTGCGGCCATTGCCCATGTTGTGCGCTGTTTCGAGGACGACAACGTCACGCACGTTTCCGGCCGGGTGCAGCCACTGTCAGATATCGAAACAATTGATACCGAACTGATGCTCAAGGATATGGAAACGCTGCAGAAGGCCATCGTCCGCACCGAAAAGCTGACCAAGGCCGGCGACAAGGATGCGAAAGCACTGCTAGCACTGCAACAGCAGGTATTGCAGGGGCTTGAGAATGGTACAACCGTACGCCGCCAGGGCCTGGATGATGACGCGCGTGAGAAATTAAGGGAACTGTGCCTGCTCACCGCCAAACCTGTTTTGTATGTCGCCAATGTTGATGATGGCTCGCTGCCAGATGGCAATGAATATGTTGCTGCCGTACGTGAGTTTGCTGCACAGGAGAATGCCCGTGTAGCCATAGTCAGCGCCCAGATTGAATCGGAACTGGTGGAGATGGACGAGACGTCACAGAAAGAATTCCTGGCTGACCTGGGGCTTTCCGAGCCGGGATTGAATCTGGTCATCCACGAAGCCTATGCACTGCTGAACCTGATTACCTATTTCACCGCCGGCGTCAAGGAAGTGCGTGCCTGGACCATTCATCGCGGTGATACCGCACCAAAGGCAGCCGGGGTTATCCACACGGATTTCGAACATGGCTTCATCCGCGCCGAAACCATTTCCTACGATGATTTCATCGCACTGGGCGGCGAGCACAAAGCAAAAGAAGCCGGCAAAATGCGGCTGGAAGGCAAGGACTACGTCGTCAAAGACGGCGATGTCATGCACTTCCGTTTCAACGTGTAACGAGAATATTTATCCCTGCGCAGCCAGCCAGCGTTCGGCATCAAGCGCAGCCATGCAACCGGCGCCGGCACTGGTCACAGCCTGCCGGTATACCGGATCAGCAACATCACCGGCGGCAAACACGCCTTCTACGGATGTGGCTGTATCCCGACCCTTGATGACGATATAGCCAGCCTCGTCCATCTCCATCTGACCTTTGACAAAATCAGTGTTCGGCTTATGGCCGATGGCAATAAACACACCATGCACGGCAATCTCCTCGGTCGTATCATCTACCGTGGATTTCAGGCGTATACCTGTCACACCTGATTCATCGCCAAGGATTTCATCCAGCACCCGGTTCCATTTCATCTCAACATTGTCGATGGCAAACAGCCTGTCCTGCATGATTTTTTCGGCCCTGAGTTCATCGCGGCGGTGAACAACCGTTACCTTCTTGCAGATATTGGACAGGTAAATGGCCTCTTCCACAGCCGTGTCGCCACCGCCGATAACGGCCACTTCCT
>JBHHXG010000112.1:0-3937 GCA_046756985.1 Mariprofundaceae bacterium
AATCCCCTGCTCATCGTTAACCCGTCTAAGGGTGAGATGTAGAGAATTCTAACTATATTATTGTATTTCCATACCCTTTCTTAATACAGCACTCGCACAAGGCGGAATCCGATTTTCACGCTCTTAGCCCTTCATGAACTAAAATTCCAAGGTTTCTCCAGTTACTCGCCTATAATAATCCAAGTGAATATGGTAGCGATTGGCGTTGCCCCTGGGACTTAAGCTTGGTTTATTCCATGATCTCCATACGCGGGTATCCGCAGTCGCTATGAAGTAGGCAATCAATTCTATACGCTGTTTACCCTTGTTCGGATCAGCAAGCCAGTCGATAATATCGATACCGAAAGCTCCCTCTATTTCAGACGGGGTATACGCTTTTTTGGTGACTGGATGTTTATCGATACCTGAAATTTTCCGATTCAAGTCCTTCACAATGGCTTTGAAAGCGGTATCTCCGTTGATTTCGTCACGCAGGGGTTTATGAATGGCTTTTTGGGAACGATGCGCGTGAGAAATTGCTGAGGCGATAAAGCCCATCGGTGGTGAACCTTGAGACCCGCTGACAAACAGATTGTACACCGCATATGTCATGCGTACAGGCATTATCCATTTTGGTGGCGAATGAGCGGGATCAAGTCCATAAATACCACGCCCGAACAAGAAGGAGTCTGCCGCTCCCACAAAGCGAATAAACAATGCGGCTTCTTGCAAGGCTGCAGCGATGAGTTTTTCCGGATGATTTGGAGTCACCTGAACAAACCTGGCGTTGCTGCTCGCCGGTAGAGATCCATCGTCAGGATAGTCGTGGAAAACAAGTTGCCCTGCAGGGTTTCGCTCCACCCAGCGTACACTCATATCATCGATGATTTCCTGCCAAAATTGTTTGCGAGAAGCCAAGGTCACCGTTGGACCTTTATGATCCCAATGTTCTTTTGACCATTGTGCCAATGTATCGATCGGTCTCCCGCCGTTATTGTTCCACTCATTAATAACGATATCCAACCCGGCCAGTTGAACAAGCCACAATAACACACTTACTTCCTGTACAAATTTAAGTCTGTCCGAAGCGGTTATGGCAGATACATCAGCCATATATATCAGTTTGGATATATTCGGGATTGGACCATTGGAACCATTGAGACGGGAACTTTCGCTCCAATTTTCGAGCGCTGGCAATGCTCCTGCGGCACGGCTGGTTGGCATGGGGATACCCAAGTTACCCTCAGCCCTATACAAGGCAAGTACTTCCGCCAGGGGGATACCTGCAGCGGTTGCAGCGTTTTTCGCCGAGATCCAGCGCAGCAGGATATTGTCCAGCTCCCGCAACTGCTGAAGAAGGGTCAGAGAAAGGTTCATATCAGTCATCAGGTCCAGCGCATCCGTGCCACTCAAGGACATCAAATCTACTGCATCCCCGACATCTCTGAGGCTGATACGATGGGTGTGTTTTCTGAATCCAGCTTCGGACCTTGCCCCTCGGTTCTTATGGATCACGTCATTCAGACCATATAAGGGTTTAACCGTACTGGACGCCATGACCGAGCGCGCTACAGACTCATCGGCCACCAGGTCTTTTTCCATGAGGTCAACAAGACCGAATGCGACCGCTTGTTGCCAGCGATCCTGCACTTCAGCGTGGTAGATGAGAAATTGTGAATTGAATGTTGTCCTGTCATTCGTGTAGGCATGATCGAAATCGATATCACTGGGCACGAGGGCTTCAGCTTCCCCATCGTTTGGAACCCGCGTTACCAGACCTGCAGCCGCCAAAAATTGGTTCAATAGCAGGACGAGAAAAGCATACATCGTGAATCCTCTTATTCGTCAAAAAATGGTTCTGGATAGCGGAGCGCTGTCCGTAACACGTTATTGCCATCCACCAGATATACCGAGTCGCCACGGTTATTCCAGACCGCCTGGCTCTCACCCAGAAATATGTCATTAGAGGTATCAGTGCCAGCACCTGTCACCACCCGCAGGGTTTCGCCAGGCATCATGCTTCGCTCAGGCAGGACAAAACGGTGACTGGCAGCATCTTGTATTCGCCATCCCTTGAGCAGAACGAGGGCATTGCCATTATTAATGAAACTGACGTACTCCTCAGAAGTACGCTGATGATCACTTACGCCGGGCACGTCGAACTGGGACTCACTTAACAGTACCTCAATACTGTTAAGAACAGGCGCCTCCGGATCGATCACAAAACTGACATGGGTGCGTTTTATTTCCCTTTCGGCATCGGCAATACTGCATTCCAAAACATTCAAGCCCGGTTGCATGGGTGAGGACTCCAAAACCAGCTCAGTCCGATAGACGATCCCCCGCTTGCTCTCCTGCCAGTCTGTGGCCTGGAAACTAAGTGTCTGTGCGTTGATGGACAAAAATACCCGCTGCATGACCCCGGTTTCCACGAAGGTCAGGTTTGCCCCGTCGATGGTGATCATGATCGGAACCAGCGGGCCATAGATGAACCGCTGTTCAGCACTACTATCAAGCCCGGCGGGGCTTTCAATCGCCACATGGGGATTTTGACCACGCAAACCCGCCAGGCGCATGCTGCGTTCACGCTGTTTCTCTTGTTGCTTACTTTGCTCTAATTCGGCCAGCGCCTGCTCTCTCTTGGCTTCTGCCTCGGTAGAGGCATAACCATAGGCAGTACGCAGTATAGCGGCCAATTCATCGGTCAGCAGCGCGTCTTTGGCAATGTCTGCGACATCCTGAACCGAGATCTCATCGGGCAGATCCAAACCAAATTGATTAATTTGACGATTTACTGCGTCCTTCACTTGGGTGACAAGGAAAGCGGCAAGGTCCGCAACGAGATCATCCACCCGGGTAGTTTGCCGTATCACATCGGCAATATCATCGGAGAGGGTTCCCAATACAAACAAGGCCGTATCAAGAAATGGACGCGCCACGAAAAATACCGTTTCATACGCACCCAGGGGTACCGCCAATGCTGCACCACGGGCGGCAGCACTCATGCTGTTCCAATTGGGGATATTCGCAGAGACCGCTTCAATCACCTTGGTGATGCCGAAATCGTGCACGCCATCAAGAATGTCGCTTCTCAATGAGGCATCCTTGAAACGCTGTCCCACCAGATCGAGCTGTCCCGCGAACAGCAGGACAGCGAGCTCAGCCTGCTGTTTCCACTCCTCTGCCTGTTCCGCATATTCCCTGGCCAAGCGTAGGGCCTCGTCAGCCGCCTGGGCGACAGCATCAATCGCGGCCCGGGCGTTTTCATCCATGCTCTCTACAGTTTCTGCAGTGAGCGCCAGCAGAAAGGATGCGACAGCGGGCGGAAGATATTCCACCAATATTTTGATCTGCTCCAGTGTGACATCCGCCAGCAGTTCTGCAACATTGCCAACCGCATCGGCATTCGGCACATGGTTGCACTCCAAGACTTGGCGAAAGAACGCATCCAGACCAACACTGCTGCGGTAGTCCACATCCTGATCATCTCCCACCAGGGATTCCAGCAGCAAGAGTCGCAAGGTCTCGCGCCTCTGGCTGTTCCAGGTGCTCGACCCGAATGCGAGTTGCGAGATGGCGAGCAAGTCCACAATCAGTTGTTGGGTGGCCTCGCGCGCGGTGTCATCCGACACGAATCGGACCGAAAGCGTCGTCGCCAGTGCAGTCCCAGTACTGACCATCACATGATCCGGGTTATTCGCCACATTCTGCCTTAAGGTTTCCAGCTGAGGCTCCAAAACATCCATTACATGGTCGGTGATCAGGTAGCCCAGCACCACCACATTGCGCGCAAAGACCTTGTATACAAGGTTGCTGAGCCCAACCCGAAAGCTATTTACAAAGACCGCATCGAGGTTACCGCCCATCATGCCATCCAGGCGTTCGAAGACAAAATTACTGCTACCTAGTGTCGTGTCTCAATGACGGCTATACAATGGCTGATCTTTTCCAAAATCTC
>JBHHXG010000113.1:0-3897 GCA_046756985.1 Mariprofundaceae bacterium
TGAGATGAGATCAATGTTTTCGAAGCGCAACCGGAATGATTCATACAGTGTGATACTAAAGCGGCGGGACAAGAGCAGGGTGACGAGTAGAAAAAACGATGCCATCAGAGCCATGCCTAGATGAACCGGTGTATCCTGCAATGATAACCAGACGATGGCCGGGAGCAGTGCCGGAACGGCAAAGACAACAAAGATCCTGAACACAGCAGCCAGCGACTGGGAGGCCACAGCCAGAACACCGGCAAGCACGAGAAGCACCATCATCTGGTGCCCAAGGGAATCGGCTGACATGAGAAAATATCCGGCTGCGCCCCAGACGATGCCGGCAATGCATGCGCCCACGATAAAGCTCATGCACCAGTGATGAGTGTCTTCCTGCGCGACTGATATGCGGGTGTAACGAGCTTGGAGCATGAGTCGGGCAGCGGTGACCAGCACGTAAATACCAGTCCAAATCATCAGGACTGGGTGGGAGATTTCGTCCCACAAAACGAAGTCCAGCACGGCAACCACGGCAAGGCTGCCATACAGGCCGGCCGGTAACTGCTGGTAAAGGTAACTGACCTGCTCGGCAAATAGCCGGGCCTGGATGTCGGGCTCTGGCGGCTGTGCCGTGGCTGTTTCCGGTTCAGTCGCGCTCACGAGATATCTCCGTCATTGTCAGGAAGCCGTTGCCTTTGCGGGAAGCGTAAATCCGAAAGTGCTTCCCTCGCCGGGAGCGCTCTCCACCCAGATATGCCCGCCGTGCAGTTCGACGATCTTTTTGCACAGAATCAGCCCCAGTCCGGCGCCGCCATAGGCCCTGCTGAGCTTGTCATCCAGTTGCAGAAAGTGGCAGAAAAGCTTCTCCTGATCCTCCGCTGTGATACCGATGCCGGTATCGGCAACTTTGATGACGATGCTGTCTTCTGCCTTTTCACCACTTTCGAGCTGCATTTTTCCAGCATGAACCGATATGGAACCATCCGGGGTAAACTTGATGGCGTTGGAAAGGAGGCTGAGGACAACCTGCTTGATTTTTTGTACGTCGGCAGTGATTTCCCCGAGGTCCTCTTCCATCTCCATGGTGATTTCAAGGCCCTGCTTCTTTATACTTTCCCGTGCCAGTGAAAGTGCGTTTTCAAGCAAGTCCTGCGCGCTGAATGTGCTCAGATCCAGCTCCATTTCACCCGCTTCAAGCTTGCTGAGATCCAGCAGATTGTTGATCAGGACAAGCAGGTCACGGCTGCTTTCGATAACATCATACAGATGTTTCTTTTGCTGCTTGTTAACGGGTCCCGCCAGTCCATCGGCCATCAGCTCGGAGAAGCCGGTAATTGCCGTCAACGGCGTGCGCAATTCATGTGACATATTGGCCAGAAAGGCGGATTTAACGCGGTTGGCTTCCTCAGCCTTGTCCCTGGCAGCCTCAAGTTCCCGGGTTCGCTGGCTGACAAGCTCTTCCAGATGCTGTTGATGGTTGCTGAGTTTTTTTTCAACCCTTTTACGACGGTTTATTTCCTTATTCAGTGCAACTGCCTGCCTTTCCAGGTGAGAGTTGCTGTCCTTGACCTGTGAATGAAGGCGGGCGTTTTCCAGCGCAAAGCGGATTTCCTCGACCATCAGCGAAAGAAGGTGGACATCTTCCTCATCAAATGCCTCTCCCGTTTCTTTTGCCGCCAGATTCAGTACACCGGTGACCTTGTGGTTGAGGATCAGTGGCAGGCACAGGAAGGAAGGTGATACATAGGTGGATTTGTTGGGGCTGCCAAACCTGAGGTCTTCTTCGATATTGGTCACCAGCACGGGTTTCTTGTCCCGGACAGCCAGGCGTGCCGGCGAACCGTTGAATGGAATCAGGGCATTCTTTCCGGCTTTTGCGGCCGGGCCCTCGGCAGCAACGATGCGGAAACGCCTGGGTTTGCCCTCGAGTAGGAAGACTGAGCCGGCGCTTGCCCCCGACACGCTCATGGCCTTGTCCAGCAGGACACTGAGAAGTTTCTCCATCTCCAGGCTTTTGCTGGCAATTTCGACCAGTTCCTTCAGTGCCAGAAGGCCCAGGGAGTGATGTTTCAACTCCTGGCTTGTATCCTCATATTGCCTGAGGAGGTTGTTGAACGACTGGGACAGCTCACGCAGTTCAAGCGTGCCCCTTGAGATTTCAAGTGAGGCGGTTTCGCCTGCCGATGCCTTTTTCAGGGCGATGGCAATATCGACGAATCGTTTGAAAATCTCATGCAGCATAATCAGGGCAGCCAGCACAAGGAGAAAGGCCATGAATATGGCAAATGTTTCAGGCTGGGTTTCGGCCCTGAACAGCAGACCATGGCCCTGCATGACATACAGGAAGGCGGCAAACGGGAAAAACAGGATAAGTATGGAGATAATGCGGAACTTGCTTTGCAGGCCTTTGCTTTCCATGCTCATTCTTTCAAGCCATGGTGCTTCTATCATGTTTTTCCTCCCAAAGTAGCTTCAGATTCAGCGCGATCCCTTCAAGGGATGCGTTCATTCATGCAACGCTGCTATCAACGTGTCCATACTCTCCCCATCTTCGGGGTAGATTGCTGCTCTGATGCTGACGGTGTTTCCAAGCGCCTCCGTAGTTCTGTTGATGCGTTCTTTGGCATCATCCATGACCTGTTTGTCTGCAGCAAGGCGGATCATGTAATAGCTGTCAGTCTGATTACCACGGGCAAGGATTTCATGTTTGCCTTCCCTGAGCAGCGAAGCAAAACGTACCTCGTCCAGCGGTGCTGAGCCCTGCTCCAATCGCAGGTGGAGAATACCGCATTGCAGGCCTTTCCTTTGGTGTACGGCAAGGACAACAGGCATATGAGTAAGCACATGCTCCCATGTTAACAGATAGCTGACAGGGTCAAGAATTTCTGACACGGCTTTCCGCGTTGCCTTGCAGGGGATGGCGAAGGTGAAAGTGCTGCCCTTATCCGGTTCACTTTCCAGCCAGATGCGTCCACCGTGCAATTCCACCATATGCTTGCACAACATCAGCCCCAGTCCCGTGCCTTCATAGGTTCTGTCCAGCGATACATCCAGCTGCTGGAAGGGTTGAAAAAGCTTTCCCTGGTCTTCTACCGCGATGCCGATACCGGTATCGGCCACTGAGACCATGACAAAATTACCGACAGGCTTCAGATGTCTGGCTGCACCGGTCAGGCCGATTTCGCTGCGCTTTACCATACGGGAGATGAGTTTTACCGCACCGCCATCCGGGGTAAATTTTACGGCATTGGAAAGCAGATTGAAGAGTATCTGTTTTATTTTTCGCTCATCTGCGACGATATGGCCAAGATTGGATTCGACATCCATATCAAGGGCAATGCCATGTTTCATGGCCTTCTCCCTGACCATGCCCAGAGAACCTTCAAGCACGGGCTTTAGTTCGAATTCGCTCAACACGAGTTCGGTCTTGCCAGCCTCGATTTTGGACAAATCCAGGATATCGTTGATCAAATCCAGCAAGTGCCGGGAGCTGGACAGGACATCCGTCAGGTATTCTTTCTGTTTGTCCGTGACCGGGCCGGCCAGGCCGTCAATCATTAACTCGGAGAAACCGATGATTGCATTCAGAGGCGTTCTCAGTTCATGTGACATATTGGTCAAAAAGGCCGACTTGGCACGGCTGGCGGCCTCGGCCTTGTCTTTGGCGATGTTCAGTTCCTTGGTGCGCTGCGTAACCAGTTCCTCCAGGTGGTTGCGGTGGCGTTCCAGTTCTCTCGCCGCCTGCTTGCGCTCGGTGATATCGGTAATCGAAACAATACTTTTGCTGGTGCCGGGCATCATGGTGACATGCAAATCGGCATCACGGATAGAGCCATCGGCATGGATATAGCGAAATTCGTACTCTGAAGGCGCCGGCCGGCCGGCCCGCCTGTCCCGATGATAGCCCAGCATGCG
>JBHHXG010000114.1:0-3804 GCA_046756985.1 Mariprofundaceae bacterium
ACCACGGCATCGGCATGGGTGTGATCAACATATGTGAACGGAATGATGGCATGCAGAATAGCTTCAACCGAGGGGTTGGGCGCAGACGGGTCGAGCATGGCCGCGCGCTGGGCCGTGACCATATCGCTGTCACTCAATATCTCCAGCTCAGCCATGCGCCTGAGCACATCCAGCTTCACCGGTGCAAAGCCGGCAGCCTCGATGGTGGCCAGATCCCAGCCGCTGCCTTTGACATACAGCACATCCTCGTTATCACCGAATAGATTGGTCACCGTGGCCTTGACCGAGGTATTTCCGCCACCGTGCAGCACCAGTGATGATTCGCGTCCCAGCAGGCGTGAGGTATAGACGCGCAGGGCCAGCGGATCATCTGCAGCAGCCTTTGCATCACGGTCATTCCACAGGCTCTTCATGCTTTGTTTCTCCGGTGTGGCAGGTTCAAAAGGCGCTTGTACCGCCCCTCAGCCTGACGCAAGTTGCCTCAGCACATAGTGCAGGATGCCGCCGTGGCGGTAGTAATCCCATTCCTTCGGCGTGTCGATGCGCACCATGGCCCCGAAGTTCTTGTCATCAGCCGTAACAGTGACTTCTTTGTCCCCATCGGCAACGCCGCTGATAGCATACACTTCACGTCCGGTCAGTCCCAGCGATTCGGCGCTTTCGCCGTCCATGAACTGCAGCGGCAGAATACCCATACCAACCAGATTGGAACGGTGGATTCTCTCATAAGACTCACTGATCACGGCGCACACACCAAGTAATTTCGGCCCCTTTGCCGCCCAGTCGCGCGATGAGCCGGAGCCATATTCCTTGCCTGCCAGAATCATCGAAGGCACCCCTGCATCCTGATACTTCATGGCCGCTTCAAAAATGCTCATTTGCCTGCCACTTGGCTGGTGGATAGTCATGCCGCCCTCGGTACCCGGCGCCAGCCGGTTACGCAGCCGGATATTGGCGAAAGTACCGCGCATCATCACTTCATGGTTGCCGCGGCGTGAGCCGTAGGAATTAAAATCCTTCGGTTCCACGCCATGTTCACGAAGATAGATGCCTGCCGGTGAATCAGCCTTGATGGCGCCAGCCGGTGAGATGTGGTCGGTAGTCACCGAATCGCCCAGTATGGCCAGCACGCGGGCATTTTCAATGTCGCCAATTGAGCCGGTTTCTTTGCTCATGCCCACAAAATACGGCGGATTCTGAATGTAGGTGGAGACATCATCCCAGGCAAAGCGGTCGCCTTCCGGTGCTGCCAGCGCCTGCCAGTTGGCATCGCCGGCAAAGACATTTGCGTAGGAAGCTGCAAACTGCTGGCGCGTAACGCTGCTGGCCATGGCGTTGGCGATTTCAGCCTGTGTGGGCCAGATATCCTTCAGATATACAGGCCCGTTATGGCCCAGACCGATAGGTTCGTTATACAGATCGATATTCATCCTGCCAGCTATAGCATAGGCGACAACCAGCGGTGGGCTGGCCAGATAGTTCATGCGCACTTCGGCATGAACCCGGCCTTCGAAGTTGCGGTTGCCGGACAACACCGAACAGACGGACAACTCCCCGTCTGAAATAGCTCTGGAAACTGCTTCAGGCAATGGCCCGGAGTTACCGATACAGGTCGTGCAGCCATAGCCGACAACATGGAAACCCATCTGTTTCAACGGTTCCATCAGGTCAGCCTTCTCCAGGTATTCTGTAACAACCTGTGAGCCTGGGCCAAGCGACGTTTTCACCCATGGTTTCGCTTTCAGGCCCTTGTCGGCGGCTTTTTTCGCCACCAATCCTGCGCTTAGCATGACAGACGGATTCGAGGTATTGGTGCAGGACGTGATGGCGGCAATGACGATGGTACCATTAGCAACCTCTGCTTCCTCATCACCGATGCTGATGGGGACGGATGAAGCATCCGGGTTGGGCTGCTCGGCAAGTGCTCCCAGGAATGCTTCTTTGGTGTTTTTCAGAGGTACGCGGTCCTGTGGGCGTTTCGGTCCGGCAAGACTTGGCTCTACCGTCGACATATCCAGGCTCAGTGTTTCACTGTATTCAGCGACCTGGGTATCACGAAACATGCCCTGGGCCTTGGCATAGGCTTCAACCAGCGCGATATTTCCCTCCGGCCGGCCGGATAGACGCAAATAATTCAGCGTTTCGGCATCAATCGGGAAGATACCACAGGTGGCGCCGTATTCCGGCGCCATATTGGCAAGGGTTGCCCGGTCAGCCAGCGGCAGATGATCAAGCCCACCACCATAAAATTCGACAAATTTACCGACTACGCCATGTCTGCGAAGCATTTCCACGACCGTCAGCACCAGATCGGTGGCCGTGGCGCCTTCCGGAAGTTGGCTGGTTAGCTCAAAGCCGACAACTTTCGGAATCAGCATCGAAATCGGCTGGCCCAGCATCGCTGCCTCTGCCTCGATACCACCTACGCCCCAACCAAGCACGCCAAGGCCATTGATCATGGTTGTATGCGAATCGGTACCGATCAGCGTATCCGGGTAGACAACGTCGTCATTATCGACAAAGACAGTGCGGGCCAGGTATTCCAGGTTGACCTGATGTACAATGCCGGTATCCGGCGGCACGACCTTGAAATTATCAAATGCGTTCTGGCCCCATTTCAGGAAGTTATAGCGCTCACGATTACGGGAGAACTCAAGATCGGCATTTTTTGCCATGGCATCATCAGAACCGAATGCATCGACTTGTACGGAATGGTCGATCACAAGTTCCGCAGGCACCAGTGGATTGATTTTCGACGGATCACCACCAAGATGGCACATGGCATCGCGCATGGCAGCCAGATCGACGACCGCGGGGACGCCGGTGAAGTCCTGCATCAATACGCGAGCCGGCATATAGGCAATTTCTTTTGATGGCTCGGCCTTTGCATCCCAGTTGACGATGGCTTGTACATCATCGACTGTCACCACTTCACCATCTTCACGGCGCAGCAGGTTCTCCAGCAGGATTTTCATCGAGAACGGCAGGCGGGATACATTGCCTGCGGCTTCGAGTTTGTAATATGTGTATCGCTTGCCGCCAACCTCAAGCGTGTCTCTGGCATCAAAACGGTTCGTCACCGGCTTCTCCTGTTGTGAACGTTTGAAGGAACCGGAATCTAGCGTCAGTCGCCCTTTTTCAAAAGCGGTTCAATCAGGTCCATCGGCAGCGGGAAGACAATGGTCGAGTTTTGCTCACCGGCAATTTCCGTCAGCGTTTGCAGATAACGCAGTTGCAATGCCTGTGACTGTCCAGACAGTACTTTTGCAGCTTCCAGCAATTTCTCTGAGGCCTGTAACTCGCCTTCAGCGTGAATTACCTTGGCGCGGCGTTCGCGCTCGGCCTCGGCCTGTTTGGCAATCGCACGGATCATACTTTCATCCAGATCCACGTGTTTGATCTCGACGTTGGCCACCTTGATGCCCCAGTTATCGGTCTGGGCATCGAGAATGGACTGGACATCATGATTAAGCTTGTCACGTTCAGCCAGCATCTCATCCAGTTCATGCTGGCCGAGTACGCTTCTGAGTGTGGTTTGCGCCAGTTGGCTCGTTGCGCCATAAAAATCTTCGACATTGATGATGGCTTTTTGCGGATCTATAACACGGAAATAGATCACCGCATTGACCTTGACCGATACATTATCACGGCTGATGACGTCCTGGGTCGGCACATCGTGCACAATCATGCGCAGGTCCACCCGCACCCATTGCTGAATAACCGGAATGATGATGATCAGACCAGGCCCTTTCACCTTCCAGAAACGGCCAAGCATGAAAACAACGCCGCGCTCGTATTCACGCA
>JBHHXG010000115.1:0-3736 GCA_046756985.1 Mariprofundaceae bacterium
GATGTTCACCAATGCCGGCATGGTGCAGTTCAAGAACGTATTTCTCGGCAATGAATCCCGTCCCTATGTCACGGCAGCCAGCAGCCAGAAGTGCGTCCGCGCCGGTGGCAAGCACAACGATCTGGAAAATGTGGGCCATACCGCCCGCCACCACACCTTCTTTGAAATGCTCGGTAACTTCTCTTTCGGTGACTATTTCAAGCGCGAAGCTATCCAGTATGCCTGGGAGTTTCTCACCGTTGAACTGAAACTCGATCCGGCACGTCTGTTTGTCACGGTGTTTGATGAGGATGGTGAGGCCTATGATATCTGGAGCAAAGAAATAGGAGTCTCCGAGGATAAAATCGCCCGCATCGGTGCCAAGGATAATTTCTGGTCGATGGGCGAGACCGGTCCCTGTGGCCCGTGTTCGGAGATATTCTATGATCACGGTCCTGAAGTGCCAGGTGGCCCGCCGGGCACGCCGGAAGAGGATGGCGACCGCTTCATCGAGATATGGAACCTGGTATTTATGCAATATGATCGGAATGAGGAGGGAACGCTGACGCCGTTGCCGAAACCATCCGTGGATACAGGCATGGGTCTGGAGCGCATCGCCGCCGTCATGCAGGGCGTGCACAATAACTATGATATTGATCTGTTCAAAAACCTGATTGCAAAGGCCTGTGGCGTAACAGGCATCAGCTTCGGTAAGGATGTCGATAAAGATATTTCCCTGCGCGTGTTGGCTGATCATCTGCGTTCTGTGGCCTTTTTGCTGGCCGATGGCGTATTGCCCGGCAATGAGGGGCGTGGATTCGTCCTGAGGCGGATTTTGCGCCGTGCCTGCCGTCACGGGCGGCTGCTGGGCATGGATGAGGCGTTTATTTATCGTCTGGTGGATCCCCTGGTGGTTGAAATGGGCGGACATTTCCGTGAACTGAGCGAAAATCAGGCCAATATCGAGCAGGTGATCCGTATTGAGGAAGAGCGTTTTATCAGGACGCTGGACAAAGGCCTGAAGCTGGTGGAGCAGGCGGTAACGGATGCGGGAGACGGCGGCACGATTCCGGGCCAGACATTGTTCACACTCTACGACACCTACGGTTTCCCGACTGATCTGACTGCCGATATTCTCAAGGGTTCCAATATCAATCTGGATATGGCCGGCTTCGAAGCCTGTATGGAAGAACAGCGATCACGCGCCCGCGCAGCCTGGGGTGGTTCTGGCGAATCGGTATTGCCGAAAGCATTGTTTGAACTGCGTGAAACACATGGCCCGACTGAGTTTCTCGGTTACAGCACACTGGATGCGGAAGGGGCGGTTACCGGCCTGATACGGGATGGGGAATCCACTGATACATTGAGCAAGGGCGAAGAGGGCTGGCTCATCACAAATCAGACGCCGTTTTATGGTGAGTCCGGCGGTCAGGTCGGCGATGCTGGTATTATTACCTCCACGGAAGGTGAATTTGTCGTAATCGACACCAAGAAACTGCTCTCCGACCTGTTTGTGCATGTCGGTAAGGTAGCTAAAGGTTCAATTCATGCGGGAGGCATTGTGCATCTCTCGGTTGAAGGTGAACGCCGTGATGCCATTCGCCGCAATCACACGGCGACGCATTTGATGCATGCAGTGCTTCGTGATGTGCTTGGTGAGCATGTCAAACAGGCTGGCTCGCTGGTAAACAAAGATAGATTACGATTTGATTTCAATCACTTACATCCTGTTTCTAATGAAGAACTTCAAAAGATAGAAGCGGCTGTGAACGCAGCAGTCTGGGCCAATGACAAAGTCGAGACGAAACTGATGACGCAGGATGAAGCAATTGCCTCCGGTGCCATGGCGCTGTTTGGCGAGAAATATGGCGATGAGGTGCGCGTGGTTTCAGCCGGCTTCTCCACCGAGCTGTGCGGCGGCACGCATGTTTCCCGGACCGGAGACATTGGCCCATTCCGTATCGTATCGGAAACCGGTATTGCCGCCGGTGTGCGCCGCATTGAGGCGGTAACCGGAGAGGCTGCATACCAGAGTTTTGTTGACGATATCAGCACACTGAATGAGGCGGCAGGGCATTTGAAGGTACGTCCTTTTGAAACGGCCGCGGCCATCTTAAACATTCAGGCCAAGTTGAAGCAGGTCGAGAAGGAGCTGGATAGCTTGAGTGCCAGGCAGTCCACCGGATTACTCGATGATCTGGTCAAACAGGCAGTTGATGTAAATGGTGTGAATCTGCTGGCCGCCGAAGTCAGCGGTATCAAGGACATGCGTGACTTTATGGACAAGGCCAAGGGCAAACTGAAATCGGGTGTGCTGGTCTTCGGGATGAAGAATGGCCCGAAGGTCCAACTGATTGCAGGCGTGACCAAGGATCTTACTGACAAATACCATGCAGGTAATATCGTGCGCGAAGTGGCGATCATCTGCGGCGGCAAGGGCGGCGGCAAACCGGATATGGCCATGGCCGGCGGGAACGAGCCCGGCAAGCTTAAATCCGCACTTTCCAGGGTGCCGGAGATCATCGTCAAGCAGGGCGGCTGATGGCCGTTTATGCCGTTGGCGATATTCAGGGCTGCTACAATCCTTTAAGGCGTTTACTCGATAAAATTCATTTTAATCCGGCTTCGGACCAGTTGTGGTGTGTCGGTGATCTGGTTAACCGGGGTCCGGATTCACTGGCTACGCTCCGTTTTCTGAAATCACTCGGTAAATCATGTCTCTGCGTGCTCGGCAATCACGATCTGCATCTTCTGGAACGCGCCTGTGGGGGCAGAGGTTATAAACGGGACACTTTTAATGATGTGCTCAAAGCGCCGGACCGTGATGAGATGATTGACTGGCTACGGTACAGACCTCTCTTTCATCATGATACGGCATTGGGTTGGTGCATGGTGCATGCCGGGCTTCACCCGGATTGGACGCTTAAAAAGACGGCGAAACGCGCCCGCAAGATTGAAGAAACCCTGCAAAGCAATGAATGGCAGGTGTTCTGCAATCATCTGCACCATGCTGAGTTTCCATCTTGCGAGCCCGCGGACAAGCTGCAACGGCGCCTGTTCTGGACAGCAGTACTAACCCGAACCCGCTATTGCACGCAGGACGGATATTTTGACTGGGGCAACCGGGCGGGGGAAGCAAGCACAACGAAAGACAAACCGTGGTATGCACACGACAAGCTGACCTGGCTCGGAGAAGCAAAAATCGTGTTCGGGCACTGGGCTGCCAGGGGGCTGGTGGCCGATCAGTCGCATGTGCTGGGGCTCGATTCCGGTTGCGTCTGGGGAGGCAGGCTCAGCGCTGCACGCCTTGATGGAAAAAAATTGAAAGTGACTCAGGTGCGATGCGAGGCATGTCAGCGCCACGAATCATGATCAGAGCTCGTACTGGTAATCCAGAATAAGCGGTGCATGATCGGAGAAACGTTCAAGACGATTGTGGATGGAAGCTGACTGGGCGAGCCTGGCCATGGCCAGCGTGGCGATCTGGTAGTCGATGCGCCAGCCGACATCCTTTTCGCGGGCCCGTCCCCGGTTCGACCACCATGTATAGGCCTCTTTCTCCGGATACAGCTCGCGAAAAATATCCACGAAGCCGCTTGCAAACAGTTTATCCATCCAGGCGCGCTCCTCGGGCAAAAAACCGGAGTTTTTCTGGTTGCCGCGCCAGTTTTTCAGATCGATTTTCCTGTGGGCGATGTTCACATCGCCGCAGATGATGATTTCCCTGCCAGACTGCTTCAGCTTCCGGGCAAAAGGG
>JBHHXG010000116.1:0-3577 GCA_046756985.1 Mariprofundaceae bacterium
GGTGCCGCTAGCGGCGGAATGGAGAGAAACTTCCAGGCGCCGGTCACGATCAAGCTGGCAAGCGCAAGCCCAACATACAGACGTGCTACCATGGCTGGCCGGGCAGGCCGCTGGCCTGCCATATCCCCTGCCACCAGAGCAGGTAGGCTTCAACGCTGCCCCGCTCAGCAAGTGACACAGCGGAAAATGCTGTGCCAGACCATAGCCAGACGGTTATCAGCCCGAAAAACACCGTCACCGGACCCATCCTCCTTTTGGCCGCCCAGACGGTCAGCAGCAGCATCGGCCATACCATCATGGCCACAGCCCCTGCATCACGCCAACGACCCTGCCATGCGTGCCCTGAACCGGGCAAGAGCACGGCCATCACTCCGGCAATCCATGGCGATGCATGTTCCGGTGCAGGGTGATTGCGCATATAGGCAGCCACTAATGACTGCTGCGGTACGTCCTCAGAAAATACAGGCCGGGCTTGAAACTGGCTGCGCATGGATAGAAGCGCCGCAGCCGCAGCAATGCGCTCCCTCCACGTGTCTTTGCGTGGTGATATGCTTAGTGCTCCATGCAGATATGCGATCGCTTCATTGTTCTTGCCGGATGCCGCCAGACTCATCGCATCCCTGTACGCATCAGCTGGCGCCGCGGACACTTCAGTTGCAAACAATGCAATGGTGGCACAAAATAAAAGGGAAAAGCCAGCGCATCTCCTCTGCGTTCTATGTGCCCCTGTGGTGGATATTCCCGGCATCAGCGCACCAGTTGGTTCATTTCCATAATAGGCAACAAGATGGCCATGGCCAGCGTCCCGACAAGCAGTGCCATCAACAAAACCAGCACCGGTTCGAGTATGGTGACAAGACGCTTCAGGTTTCTGGAAGATTCCTCTTCATAGCTTTCTGCAACCCGAAGCAGCATGCTATCCAGCTTCCCGCTCTGTTCACCAACTGCAATCAGCCGAACCGCCAGATGCGGGATATAAGCACCTTGCGCAAGGCACTTGGCCAGACTCTCGCCCTCACGCAGTGATTCTTTGGCTGCGAGCACAACTTCCCGAATGGGAATCAGGCTCAGGCCTTGAACCGCGATGTGCATGGCGGAAAGTACCGGCACCCCGCCGGAAAGGAGCATGCCCAGCGTCCGGGCGAACTTTGCCGTTTCTATCTTGCGCAACACGGTCCCAATACCTGGCAGACGCAGCAGCAAATGATCCCGCCAGACCCGTGGTGCATGTCGGCGCATCGACACATGATACGCCATCATGAGCACTGCAACTGTGAGAATCAGCAACAGACCATGCGCACGTAGCCCGTCCGAGACTGTAATCAATGCCTGAGTCAACCAGGGAAGGTCGCCGCCAGCGCGTTCAAACACTCCGACTACCTGTGGCACGACAACGGTTAGCAGGAACACCATGACCAACAGACCGAAACCGGTGATAATAGCCGGATATAACGTTGCAGAAAAAAGTTCCTGCCTCAGATGCTGGCGCTGTTCAAGCAGCTCGGCAAGCCTCCCCGCTACAGCGTCAAGCTGCCCCGTCTCTTCACCTGCTTCCACCATGTTGCAGATGACGTCATCAAACCCCTGCTCTCTAAGAGCCTGAGCCAGAGCAATTCCTTCCAGCACTTGCTGGCGCAAAGCGGCTACAGTGCGCATGGCCTTGCGAGACTCCATGCCTTCCGCGATTGACCCGAGAGCATCTGTCAGAGGCATGCCTGCTTCAAGCAAAATAGCCAGTTGCTGTAAAAAGGTAACGGCTTCTGTCGTGCCAAGTGCATACGAAGCACGTCCGGAAGCTTTATCCCTGACATTTTCAACCATACTCAGGCTGCGAGGCAGAAATCCCCGTTCTTTCAGTTGCTGTCTGGCTGCCCTTTCTGAACTTGCTTCAATTTCTCCCTGCTTCTTCCGCCCGCGTGAATCAATGGCCTCAAAAGTAAACAGGCTCATTCCTGAACCATTACCGCATCTTCACGCGAAACACGCAACACTTCATCTACAGACGTAACTCCATCCGCAACATGCTTGGCCCCATCCTGACGCAGGCTCTGCATACCCTCTTTCTTAGCCAGGCGTCTGAGAACAGGTAGTCCCTTGTTATCATGGATGGCATTACGCATCTCATCTGAAATACGGCTCATCTCAAAGAGACCGATACGCCCCAGATAACCCGTATCCAGACAATATTCGCATCCCTTTGAATCAAATACGGTTTTTACGCCCTCATAATTATCACGGGAAACCCCCAGCGCCTGCCAGTCTGAATCGCTTGCGTCACGTTCCTGCTTGCAGTGGGGACAGAGTGTGCGCACCAGACGCTGTGCCTGTACCATGGTGACCGATGAGGCAACCAGATAAGGGTCTACCCCCATATCCTGCAGGCGTACAATAGAAGATAACGCATCATTCGTATGTAATGTTGAGAACACCAGATGGCCGGTCAGGCTGGCCTGGATAGCGATTTCGGCCGTTTCAAGGTCCCGAATCTCGCCAATCATGATGATATCAGGGTCCTGACGCAGGATTGAGCGCAGGCCTTTGGCGAAACTCACGCCGATTTTTGATTGCACCTGCATCTGGCCAACCCCGTCAAGCTGGTATTCGATGGGGTCTTCGATGGTGAGTACATTACGATTTTTGCGGTCCACCGTCATCAGGGCGGCATACAGAGTGGTTGTTTTACCGGAGCCGGTCGGGCCAGTCACAAGCACAATTCCATGCGGTGAAGCAACCATATCTGCCATGAGTTTCAGCTGTGATTCATTCATTCCCAATTCAGGCAATGTCAGCATCCGCTGCCCACGATCCAGAAGCCGCATCACCACACGCTCACCGTAGGCCGTTGGCAGTACGGACACCCGCACATCCACCTCCCGCCCGGCGATCTTGACACGGATACGGCCGTCCTGCGGATGACGTTTCTCGGCAATATCCAGGTCGGCCATTACCTTGATCCTCGATACAATGGCTGACTGCGCGCCTTTTGGAGGCTTGACTGCCGTATGCAGCACACCGTCCACACGGAATCTGACCATTAATTCCTGTTCAAAGGGTTCAATATGAATATCACTGGCCCTTTCTTTCAGGGCCTGGGAGATTAATGTGTTGACCAGACGAATGACCGGCGCTTCATCTTCAGACTCAAGCAGATCTCTCATTTCCTCGATTTTCTGGCTGAGTTCCGCACCATCCCCAAGATCATCAAGCATCTGTTCTGCAGAGGCAGAAGCCATATCGAAGACCTTGTTCAATTCCAGGAGAATGGCGTCACGGGGGGCCAGAACAGCTTCCACTTCACCACCAAAGACACGTCTCGCATCATCGAGCAGCATCCAGGGCCATGTCCCTTCTTCTGCAACTGCTACAGTATTTAATCCATTTGACGATTTTAAGGGCAGAACCGGGCCCTGGCGCAATACGGCCAGCGAAAAACGCAGCGCCCGCTCGCCATCCACCATATCACTTGCGATGCTGGGCAGCCGGCGCATCAGGGTGTGACTCTCTCCTCAGCGGGTAAGGTGGAATTTTTCGTTTCCGGAAAAAGATCCATGTTTTCGGGCATTTTCTTTCTTTCAAG
>JBHHXG010000117.1:0-3539 GCA_046756985.1 Mariprofundaceae bacterium
GCCTGCTCTTACGGCGATTACCCGTTTGCCGCCGCCATCGGGCGGGACAACATGGTCGGCGTGCAGTTTCATCCCGAGAAAAGCCAGCGCGCCGGCCTGGCCATGCTGGAGGCGTTTCTGCAATGGCAACCGTAAACTTTGAGCTGATTCCCGCCATTGACCTGAAGGGTGGCCACTGCGTACGCTTGAAACAGGGGCGCATGGATGATGCGACCGATTATGGTGATGACCCGGCCGCCATGGCCGAGCACTGGCAGAAGCTTGGCGCAACCCGTCTGCATGTGGTGGACCTGGACGGCGCTTTTGCCGGCAGACCCGAGAACCAAACCGCCATCCGCGACATTTGCACGGCATTGTCCATCCCGGTGCAGCTCGGTGGCGGACTGCGCGATCTTTCCATGATCGAGGGTATGCTCGATCTCGGCATCGACCGTGTCATTCTCGGCTCGGTGGCGGTTTCCAGCCCGTCCCTTGTTACCAAGGCCTGCGCGGCCTTTCCCGACCGGATATGTGTCGGCATTGATGCCAAGGAAGGCATGGTGGCCGTGCATGGCTGGGATGATGTGACCGATGTCGCTGCCGTGGATCTGGCCAAACGATTTGAAGATGCCGGAGTTGCTGCCGTAATTTACACAGATATTACACGCGATGGCATGCTGACCGGCCCGAATATCGACGAAACCCTAAAGCTTGCTCAGGCCATTTCTATTCCGGTCATTGTTTCGGGCGGTATCTCACAAATAGAAGATGTGAAGGCCTGTGCCAAATATGTGGAGGACGGCATCTGCGGAGCTATCACCGGACGTGCCATCTATGAAGGTACGCTTGATTTCACCGAGGCTGCGCAGGTGTTAGGCCATGCTTAGCAAACGGATTATTCCCTGCCTCGATGTCGCGCATGGCCGTGTTGTCAAAGGCGTGAAATTTGTCGATATTATCGATGCCGGCGATCCGGTTGAAGCGGCGATCCGGTATGATGAACAGGGAGCAGATGAACTGACATTCCTCGATATCCGTGCCTCCCACGAAAACCGCGACACGCTGTATAACATGGTTACCGACGTGGCGGAGAATGTATTCATTCCGCTCACCGTCGGCGGTGGCGTCAAAGAGCTATCAGATATTGATAACCTGCTGCATGCCGGCGCGGACAAGGTTTCCATAAACACCGCGGCAATCCACAATCCCCGGTTTGTCAAAGAGGCAGCCGAGCGCTTCGGCTCCTCCACCATTGTTGTCGCAGTGGATGCGAAACGCAGTGAAGATCACTGGGAGTGTTTCACGCATGGCGGCCGCAAACCGACAGGTATTGATGCCGTTGAATGGGCCATGCGCATGAGCGATTACGGCGCTGGAGAAATACTGCTGACAAGCATGGACTGCGATGGCACGAAGGATGGCTATGATATTCCGTTGACGTGCACCATTGCTGAGGCGATTACCGCCAATGTCGTTGCCTCCGGCGGTGTCGGAACACTGGAACATATGGCCGAAGGCCTCACCGATGGCAAAGCGGATGCTGTGTTGGCCGCCAGCATTTTCCATTTCGGCGAGTTTACCATCCGTGAGGCCAAGGATTACCTGAACAAACAAGGCATTCCTGTCCGCTTGTAAGGCCACTACGATGGAATGGGCGCAGCAACTGATTGAACAATACGGCTACTGGGCGCTTTTTCTCGGCACCTTTGCCGAAGGTGAGGCGGTGTTTGTCGCCGCTGCAGCCCTTGCCGCAGCTGGACTTTTGACAACATGGAAGGTTATTGCCGTTGCCGCCACCGGAGCCTTTGCCGGCCACCTGTTTTTCTTCAGCCTGGGCCACTGGCGCGGCATGCAGATCATTCAGGCCGTCCCCTTTTTGCGCAGGCATTACCCCAAGACCAAAGCGATTCTGGATAAATATCTTGATCATCACGGCAACTGGACAATTTTTATCTTCCAGTATCTGTATGGTACACGGCTGGTTGCAGCCATCCTGTTCGGCTGTTCCAGCATGGCATTCTGGCGTTTTTTCTTTTTGCAAATACTCAACTGCATCGCATGGGCGCTGGTGGTTTATGCGGCGGGCCATTTCCTGGGATTTGCCGCCATGGAAATCCTACATCGCTTTGGCATCTGGGGCCTGATCGTAGTCGCTGCCATCCTTGCTGTTATCGGCCTGTGGGCCTATGTCCATTATGGACATCATCATGTCCGCAGGCATTTCAATACGGAGCAGGATAGCTCCGAATAGCCCCCACATCTCATCATGGTCTATGCTTTAAATAGGAGATGTTTGGAGCAAGATCATGCAATCAGGTACCCGACCCGCTGCTGTCGCCGGCTCTTTCTATCCGGCTGAGGCAAATATCCTGACCAAGATGGTGGATGGCTTTTTCTCTGCAGTCACGCCGTCTGAGAAGCCCCGCCACCCCAAGGCGCTAATCGCCCCACATGCCGGCTATATTTATTCCGGACCGACAGCTGCCTGTGCCTATGCCCTACTGGATGCGGACAGGGTAAAGCGTGTTGTACTGCTGGGCCCGACGCATCGCGTCCTGGTCTATGGCTTGGCGCTGCCTGATGTTACGTCCTTTGCAACACCGCTGGGAGATATTCCGCTGGATACTGAAGCGATGCAATCCATTGAAAGCCTCCCGCAAGTACTGACGAGCGAGAAAGCACATGCACAGGAGCATTCACTGGAAGTACAGATCCCTTTCCTGCAACGCCGCCTTAAATCATTCACGCTGGTTCCCATTGCCGTCGGTCAGGTTGAACACGAACAGGTAGCCGAAGTGCTGGACAGGCTGTGGGGCAGTGATGATACGCTGATCGTTATCAGTTCCGACCTTTCGCACTACCTGTCCTACGAGGTCGCCCAAAAAGTTGATGCCGATACGGCCGAGGCCATTGTGGGTATGCAGCCGGTCATCCACCATGAACAGGCCTGTGGTGCAACGCCGGTTAATGGCTTACTTGAGGCGGCCAAGGTGCATCCTCTGAAGGCCGAACTGGTCGATCTGCGCAATTCAGGCGATACGGCTGGCGATCGCGAGCAGGTCGTGGGCTATGGCGCCTTCGCCTTTACCGAGAACAGTTGATGCCCAAAGACCGTGGTCACATCCTGTTAACCCTTGCCAGGTCCGCCATATCCGAGGCACTGGGACTGTCGCCGAACGGCTTCATGCCGTTCGGAGGCGAATGGTTGCAGAAGAAGGGTGCCTGTTTTGTCACGCTGAAGCTAAACGGCAGTCTGCGTGGTTGCATCGGCTCGCTTGAAGCGCACCGGCCCCTGTTGGAGGATCTCCACACCAATGCAGTCAGCGCTGCCCTCCACGACCCCCGTTTTCCCCCTCTGACAGCCCGGGAGCTCAACAAGGTGCGCATCGAGGTCTCGGTGCTGACGCCATTACAGAAAATGGATGCTGACTCTGAAGAGGAAGTCCTGGCCCGGCTGGTTCCTGAGGTTGATGGCGTGGTGTTCCAGTACGGCGAGCATAAGGCTACGTTTCTGCCGCAGGTCTGGGAGCAACTGCCTGATCCCGCACTGTTCATGGTCC
>JBHHXG010000118.1:0-3423 GCA_046756985.1 Mariprofundaceae bacterium
ATCCACAAGCGTATCCGCGGTATTGATCCGGCACCGGCCGGCATCGGGCATAACAGCGAACACTGGTTTGTGCCGGCAGCAGAGCAGAAATACAAGACTGCGATAGCACCTTAAACCAATTTATTTCCCCTGCGGTTGAATGGGCGTGTGAAACGCTATTTCTTCTGATCGGCTAACCCGAACCCGACCTTCGGCCTCAAACCAGGCCTCGATTGTCCACGTATAGTCGTGGTCCGGTTCCAAGTCCGTGTGGATCCTGTGACATTTTCCACGCAGTTTGTCGGCTACGGAAATCTCCTCACCGTTGTCCAGAATTCGCAAACGGTACGCACCACCATTTGATGCCCGACTGCCGGTTGTCGAGGCGTCCGTCCCCGACAGGCCAGCAAAAGGCTGCCAACAAAATTCGGGCCGCAGTGAATCGACCTCGGCGGAATCAAATATCAGGTCATCTTCCCGAGGTGAAACAGGTTCAGGCGGCGATAGAAAGGAAAGCCCGTCATCGTTCCCGTTATCCAATTGGCCGTAATACAGAACATGTTTATAGACGATCTGTTCAGCCAGTTGCCTGGTGCCGCGGCGGGCGGTTTCTTTGAACAGCCGATCGTTAGCTTCCGTCCATGCATCCAATGGTTTTTCCTGGCTGGTAAAACGGACGCGGCCTTCAGCAAGAACAAGAGCATCAGCGATGCGGATTAAACGTGTGTCGGCATCTATCGCCATGCTGAACGGGGCATTGATGCCCTCTTCCTGGGTCGAGAAATGCGTCACCTTTATCAGCAGGACCGTGTCGATGTCTTTTCCGGCATCATTTTTAATGGCGCTACTCGGGTTTGAGGCATCAAACTGCGCCACGCCAAGATCGCTGACCGCATATCCTGATTGAGAGGCTAGATATGTTACAACATGCCGGTGTACTGCGGTGTTCAATTCCAGTTGGCTGGCTGAAGCACGCAAGCTGATTTCGTTTCGGGCCACCAACATTTCCGGCAGGGCCTTGATGGCACCGTATACCGCTCCTACTGCAGCAAAGACCGGTGAAACCAGCACACCCAGGATGACGCCACCGGGAATCGGCGTGAACAGGCCGCCGTAAATGGCTGCCTTGGCCCCTGATCCCGCCCCACGCAGTGCACCCCGCAGTGGGCCCTTGGCCGGCAAAACGAGTTTGACTTCCGGCCGTTCGTTTGATGAGAGAACGCCTATACGACCAAGGGAAGCATGGTCTGATTCGGCCAAATGCCTGAATGGCTGTGCACAGGCACTTAGTATCAGTGCCGCGACAAGCAATACTGGAAAAGAATGGCCCCTGAACATTACCCGGTTTCTACCACGATTACCCTCCGATCCCCAGATGGAATTTTTAACGACCTTCTCTTCTTTGTGAAGAGGCATGTCCAACTGCTAGGATGTCACCCGATGAAACGTTACGCGCTGCAACGACTGGCCGGCATGATTCCATTGCTGCTCGGCATCACGATTATTTCGTTCGGCATGATGCATCTGGCGCCCGGCGAGCCCAGTGTTGTCGGCCAGGAATTCAACCCCAAGGTCTCGGCCCAGGACATTGAGCGCCTGCGAGCCTATTACGGTCTTGATAAACCGCTTTATGAGCAATACTGGAACTGGTTAAAGCGTCTGGCCGTGCTCGATTTCGGTAATTCCTTTTCGGCCGATGGCCGGACTGTACTGGACAAGATTGCCGAACGCATCCCGGTAACGCTGTGGATCAATGTGCTGGCCATGCTGCTGATCCTGGCGGCTGCCATCCCGATCGGCGTTGCCTCGGCAGTGCATCGCGACTCGCTATTCGACCGGGCCATGACTGTTTTTGTCTTTGTCGGTTTTGCCATTCCGTCGTTCTGGCTGGGCCTGCTGCTGATGATCGCCCTCGGCGTGAATCTGAACTGGTTGCCCGTTTCCGGCCTGCATGACTACGATTGGCGGCAGATGAGCTTCTGGGAGCAACAGCTCGATCTGCTCAAACACCTGATTCTGCCCGTATTTGTCTCGGCCATCGGCGGGCTGGCCGGCATGAGCCGCTTTATGCGTACCGGCATGCTGGAAGTAATTCGCGCCGACTACATCACCACAGCCCGGGCCATGGGTATGCCCGAGACAATGATCCGCTACCGCCTGGCGCTAAAGAATGCTCTGTTACCGATTATTACGCTGCTTGGCCTTTCGATCCCGGGTCTGATTGGCGGCTCGGTGATTGTCGAGCAGCTGTTTTCCCTTCCCGGTATGGGGCTGCTGTTCTATGAAGCAGTGCTGTCGCGTGATTATCCGCTGGTGATGGGTATTACCGTCATCGGTGCGGTACTGACGCTGATCGGCAACCTGCTGGCCGATCTGTCCTATGCCTGGGCCGATCCGCGCATCCGCCACGGAAGTAAATGATGAACCACGAATTGAACCACAGAGGCACAGAGTCGCAGAGGGATACATTGACGGAAAACATTATCGGTGCAGCCATTGAGGTTCACCGACAGTTGGGACCCGGACTGCTCGAATCCGCTTATGAACAATGCCTTTGCCATGAACTGAAGTTGAGGAGCATACCGTTCAGAAGGCAGGTTCCACTGCCCGTTGAATACAAAGGTGTACGTCTTGATTGTGGTTATCGTCTGGATATCATCGTTGAAGACTGCCTGATTGTTGAGCTTAAAACCGTCGAAACAATACTGCCCGTTCATGAAGCCCAGCTTTTGACGTATATGAAGCTTGCAGACATTCGAAAGGGGCTGTTGCTTAATTTTTATGCCCCAGTTCTGAAACAGGGTATCAAGAGAATGGTTTTATGAGCACTATTCTCCGTGCCTCTGTGCCTCTGTGGTTAAAACATCCGCTGATGCCAATTGGCGGCATGATCGTGGCACTTGTAGCCGTTCTGGCCCTGCTGGCCCCGTGGATTGCGCCATATGATCCTGCCGCAATCAATGTGAAAGTTATCCTGCTTCCTCCTTCCCTCGATCATTTTTGCGGCACGGACACGCTGGGCCGTGATGTGTTCTCGCGCATGCTGTTTGGCGCACGTGTATCGCTGGCGGTCGGCTTTGTTGCCGTCGGCATTGCCATGCTGGTCGGTATCTTTCTCGGCGCCATCGCCGGTCATGCCGGCGGGCGTACCGATGCGCTGCTGATGCGCGCCACTGACATGGTGCTGTGCTTCCCCACCTTCTTCCTGATTCTGGCCGTGATCGCTTTTCTGGAGCCGTCGATCTGGAACATCATGATTGTCATCGGCTTGACGTCATGGATGGGCGTCACACGGCTGGTTCGGGCTGAATTTTTAAGCCTGCGCGAACGCGAGTTCGTTCTGGCTGCGAGAAGCCTCGGTGTGCCGGCATATCGTATGATCCTGCACTATCTGTTGCCTAATGCGATGGGCCCGATCCTGGTTTCCGCCGTCCTCGGCGTGGC
>JBHHXG010000119.1:0-3403 GCA_046756985.1 Mariprofundaceae bacterium
TCAATTGAATGATTGATGTAACCTATTGAAAACATTGACATAAATCAATTACATCTCATTATTCCCGGCTAGATTTCACTAATTGAGTCTCAAGAGGAGTAATGCATGAAAAGAATATTTTTGGTGCTTGTTTGTGTGCTGTTTGTCTTTCCCTGTGCCTTGCAGGCCAAGGAAAGAAGCGGGGAGGTTACGCTTGATGTAACCATCGCAGCACCGGATGACAGCAGGGATGTAAGGGTCTGGATTCCATACCCTGTTTCAAACAGCACTCAGGACATATCCAATGTTAAAATTGACGGTAATTTCTCGCAAAGTGGTATATACCGAGAGAAAGAGACTGGCAATCTCGCCCTTTATGCCGAGTGGTCAAAACCAGCAAGGAACAGGGCGATTTCCCTAACTTTTGATGCTACGGCCAAGGAACTGGTGAAAAGGGATTTCCCTGCTGAGGAGTCCGACATTCCCGTTGAAGTAAAGTCGTATCTGGAGAGCACTCACTTTATTCCGACCGACGGCAAGGTGAAGAAAATTGCCGACAGCATCACCCACGACGGACAGAGAATCAGCGAAAAGGCAAGAGCCGTTTACCAGTGGGTCGTTGAAAACACCAAAAGGGATCCGGCGGTCAGAGGTTGTGGCACCGGGGATGTTGAAGTCGTTCTTGCCAAGAGAGGTGGCAAGTGCGCGGATATAAGCTCGGTCTTTGTGTCGATTGCCAGGGCGGCTGGCGTGCCAGCGCGCGAAGTCTTCGGCCTCAGGCTGGGCAAGAAAGACAATCAGGATATGACCAAGGGACATCATTGCTGGTCTGAGTTCTACGTGCCCGGTTATGGCTGGGTTCCGGCGGACCCTGCGGATGTCAGGAAGATGATGCTGGTAAAGAAACTTGATCTCAAGGCGGCCCAAGGCTACATCGACTATTACTTCGGTGCGGTTGAACAGTACCGGATTGCCCTGGCAAGGGGCGGAAGAGGGTATTACCTGAATCCACGCCAGAAAGACGGTCCGCTGAACTACTTCATGTACCCGTATGCCGAGGTGGATGGGAAGTCGCTTGAATGGCTGGCGGCACAGACGGATTTGAAATACAAGATTTCATTCAAAGCGCATTAAACCCGGAGCAGCCAGAACGAAGGCTCGTCTTGGCGGCGACCGTGCCCCGTGGCTTTCTCACAGGAACTCATTCTTCTGTGCGGATATAAGACTCAGAACAAACAAGAAAGGAGATTAAACAATGAAAAAAACCCATATGATTGGTGCCATGTTTGCCTTGGCGCTGTTGTCCGGACCAAGTGCGTGGGCGGGTGGTGTAACAGTCGACGATGAAGCCAGGCTGACCATTGGCATGAAATCTTTTATTAATGTGACGAATACAGAGGTGACAACAAATGGGGTGACAACAGCGACGGATGCAGGCCTGGCCGTGGACCGCTTCTATCTGTGGATGAAATACAGGATTGACGACACCTGGAGCGCCAAGATCACCACCGATGTGAACAATGAACAGGGCCGTACAGGCAGCGCAACAACGCCCGGCCTGAAGCGCAACATGAATGTGTTTCTGAAAAACGCCTACGTTCAGGGGAATTTCAGACCCGAGTTGAATGTGCTGCTTGGACTGGCGGGCACGCCGTGGATCCCGTACGAGGAGGGGCTGTGGCGGCACCGGTATGTCACCAACGTGTTTGTCGATGGCTACGGATATGATGATTCCGCCGACTTCGGCGTGGCCCTGAAAGGAAAATTCGCGGACGGGCTGTTCGAGTATTTTGTAGACGTTGTTAACGGCGGTGGGTATTCCAATCCGAACAAGACCGATGCGGTGGACTTTGGCGCGCGCCTGACGGTGCATCCGTTTGAGGGCCTGGATATCTCGGGTCACTTCCGCGACGGTAAACGTGGCAAGAAGACGCTGGCCAATCCGAACGCAGACGATCACACCTTGTGGCAGGGCCTGATCAGCTACGGTATTGATAATGCACGCATTGGTGGCGGCTATATTGATAACAAGGTAACCACGGTGGCCGGGTCGGAAACTCATAACACCGGATTCGATATATGGGCATGGTACAACTTCATGCCGGAATTCGGCGCATTTGGCCGCTATGACTACAAGAAACAGACCGTCACGGGCAACAACGTGGACGAAAAGCTCAATCGCTTCATTGTCGGGCTGGAATACATTTACAGCAAGGTGCTGCGCTTCTCAGCGGTGTATGATTACGCCAAGGCGGATGATTCGGCAAACATTCTCGGCGTGGTGAAGAAGACCACCAAATACGGTCTGTACTCACAGTTTGTGTTCTAATAAAGCAAGGCCGGGATGCTCCCGGCCTTGCTTCTTATTCCAGCGCGGGAAGATTTCGGTCTCAGGCTGGGCGAGAAGGATGATCAGAATGTTACCAAGAGGCATCATTGCTGTCTGAGCGCGCAGCAAGGATAGCCCGGACTTGCACCGCCTTCTTCCAAACGAACAGGGCCCATCAATGAATCAACCCAACGATGATGACCGCCTCATAGGTTCCATTTTTGCCAAAGCGGGTTGAAAAAGCATGCCTTGGCAGTGTTGTACGTACCATGTGGGTTACTTCGTCCACTGAGGAACCGATCATAAAAAACCGCTCATGCTTCTCCGGCGCATCCGGATTGTCATGCATCCGGGCAAATATATGGATTTGATATGGCGATGAGAAAAAGGACTCAGGAATATTTAGCTCGACTTCTATATCTTTTCCCGGCGCCTTATCTCCGGTCCCTATCCTGACCTCATACGGTAAACGGGGTCCGGTAGCATAAGACTCAAAAAGATCATTCACTGAAGCGGAAGCGCTGGTATAGATCATGACATGCTGAGCGCTGCCAAAGGTGCCAGCGGGAAAAACAATCGATGCATACCCCGCGAGGTTTGCCTCCTTCCCGATTGGAGGCACCAAATCAGTCATGGCATGTTTCTCTGTACTCATGATGGTTACAATAATTGATGCCCCATCCTCACCTGTCTTGGCAATGGAAATATCATTTTGATGTTGAAGGCTCACGGGTTTCATGGACATTCTGAACTGCTTGCCAATCTCCAGCAATGCAACGGGCTCCCCGTTTATTTCGATGATACCCCTGCCAGCCCTTTTCTCATTACCCCCTCCGGTTTGTATTGAAAGCATAAACTTCTGATTTACATTCTGAACGGAGAAGCTTCTGACTATTTGCTGGGAACTGCCGCGATCATCGGGAAAGAATGCCGGGCCGAAGACAAGAGACTGTCCATGGGCCGTGGGAATGAGACCATTGCAGAAGTGAAATAACAGTGTCACCAGGATAATGAAATTGAATCTCTTTCCCATGTGCATCACCTCATTGAAAAATGTCACCGGGGCATTGGATGATTCGCCTCACATCAAGGTGG
>JBHHXG010000120.1:0-3370 GCA_046756985.1 Mariprofundaceae bacterium
ACGGCGGCAGCGAGCGCCAGGGGACGGCCGGAGGCCGATGAGCCGGCCTCATGTTGTGAGTGACATTTTTTTCTGGCGCTCCGTAATCTCTTTGTTTACAGTGGCTTGCGGTATCGGCATGGGTCATGTTTTCTATGGTCACAAAATTCGGTTGGATTCTGGGGTTTTGGCCTTGTTGTGGAAGAGATTTGCGATGATTTCGGGCAACTGTGGGGCAGCAATGATTCGCTTGATTTTGGCAGGTATTTTCTCTGGATTGTTTCGTGCTTCCCGCAAGTGTTTTCGGACCATGTCGGCATCAATCTCCGCGAAGCGTTCTTCTAAAGTTGCCTTGCCTTCCAGTAACAGATCCATGTATTGAGGGTTCTCCAAATTCCTCACCAGAGGCGTATCGGCCAGCATCGTTTGTAATGTCTTGTTCATGGAGTTATTGCCGGTTTTACGACGTGAGCGACGCCTGAAATCACGAAAGAACCTTTCCATAATGTTGTTGGTTCTTTGCGGTTGAATGGAAACAGTTCCGTCGGGAGTATCCACGATAATCGGATCCGCAAAAAGCTTCTTCCAATATTTGTCAATCTGGGCGATCATTTTCTGGTGATCTTTGCGGGTTGGATATTCGGGGCTGTGGGCCAGTCGCTTGCGGAAATCTTGAACGCTTTTTTCAATGGTATGGATAGGGGTCTTGATGTCATCAGAATTCAGTCCTTCTGATCCTGCCTTCGGAGCTATTCTCATGGCATCACGAAGTTCGTCGAATATCGCTATTTTCGATTCGATCTCTGTCATTGTCCGCTGCAGAATCTTATCAGAAACGACGGCCATCAGATCACGGGATAACTTAAAGAGAGGTTTATTGTCACGCCACCGGCTGCGTAAATGAATATTCGTGAACGCGTCAAGTTGCGAATATATCGCGTACAGCCTTTGGGCAAAGACCACATGGGGTCGATCAAACGGAAAGCCGTATCCCTGCCCCTGGTTCTTGCCGTCCAATGCCCATTGAATGAGGCTGTAGGCACTGACGGCAGGCATCCATTCGAGGGATGAATCGGAGAAGTTCTTGTTTTGAACACCCTTGTAAAACACATCAATCAGGGCAGGGTCCTCATCGATAATCTCCTTCAGTTTCTTTGCCCGATAGTGTAATGGGGTCGTTAGGCCGTGCTTTCGCAGGCGTTTTCTGATCAGGTCATATTCTTCTTCAAAAAGGTCTTTGCCGATATCTCTGAGGAAATGATAGTGGCAAATGAAATCAGGCGTATGGGGAAACACCTTGGCGACGGCTTTGAGTATCCCCGAGCCCATATCGTGAACCAAGGCCATCGGATGACCAAACACCTGTTTGATTTCCTCAAGGAACGGAACGATTTTGTCGGCTTTTTCGGAGGGCAACTTTACATTGCCCAGAACGATCTCTGTAAGCGAATCCAGCCCACTGACCAGAAACGGTCCTTTGCCTTCACAGGTCCCGTCCAAGTGGAAAATATATCCACCCTGACGGCGCATGACTTGTTTAATTCTGCCGCTACATTGCCGATGTGCAATGGCCAGGTAAACGATAAACTTTCTGGCCAGCAGGTCCACTTCACTGGGGCTGATTCGAATGTTCCTGGCCTGTAGTTCGACGGTGATTTCCCGGCTGCGGCGATGTCTCAGGAACAATGCTTCGCCGACATAGACCAGGATGTCGTAGCCGAAGTTGGCGCCGGGAGCAACGAGCTTGGCCAGTTGATCAGACGGATAAGTGCATTGACACGCTGGACAGATCCCTACCGTTTCGGTGGCATAAAATGGTCCAATGTGCAACGTGTTCACCTTGCGGGTATTTGTTTTGCGAACCTTTAACCGACGACCACAGCGATCACAGCCGTCTTCCTTGGACGGGAACTGAATGAGCGGTGGCGCCGGAAAAAGCGATGAGCTGGCCATGCCATCCATAAGATGGTTAACATAATGGCCAAGACACATGATCAAGGCAAACGTGGCGTTTTTTTTATCGGCAATCCATGATAGGCAAAAAGATTCCGCACACTCTGTGGTGTGATTCGATGTCGTTCCTTTTTCAGTTGTACGCAAAGCTCTTCAATGCTCATCTGGGGGTGTTTAATGGCCCCAACCAGGATAGCAATGGCTTCGCTGTCGGATGGCCGATGGGCATGTAAAGTCATTTTGCCGCGTTGCTGGATCTGTCTGCCGCTAAGGGTTGCCTCAGCGGAAAAGTAGACATAATGTCCCTGGTATTGTTTTCGCATCAAGGCCGGATGATCGCGAAAGAGCGAAAGAAATGAGCGCGGTTGAATCCCCAAGAGCTCTCCCATCTCAGAAGCATCAAGCCCGGCAGGTGAGTTTTTGATCAGACCGATCACCGTCTCTGTCAGGTTGCCGTATTGGGAGAAACATATACGGCGATAACGCCACAGCCCGTGGCGGTCAAACTGTGGAACATCCGGCAAGACGTAATAGCGCCCGTTGTGATTGTAACTGGTGTAGGTGTTCCACTGCGTGAGCCTTCTCCTTACGGTAGGGAAGGAACATTGCAGCAGTGACGCCAAATCCAGAACCGTCAGGACCTTGCGTTTGCGAAAGATTCTGAGGGTCTTGTCAGCCCTGCGGGTGGCGGCTTGGTTCATGGGAATCTCCTTGTTTGATAAAGTATATGTTGGTAGATGCGATTGTTACATATGCTTTATCATCCCAGGCAGATGAAACAAGCCAAAACCAGGGGAAAACACAAAAAAGGAGAGGATTCACATCAATTGAGGGGGACTAAACAGGCATATACTTGTTCAACGAAAAGAGTATGACATCGCAACTAATTTAATAACAAATACTTATGACATTCCAACCGAATTCTGTGACCATAGATTCTGTGACCATAGGAATTATCGAACCCTGTGCCCGTGGTCGTCTCTGTAAGGCCACGCCGCCGCTACCCGTCCCCGAAATCGCCATCCGCCCGACCCCAGCATATCATTCCCCCGTCACGCACCCGACAAGCGCCAGACCAACCCAGCCAGTACACTACAAAAAGCAGAGAAACGATCGTGAATTGAATGGTCAACACGAGCACGCGGAATGCTGAACAAGGCTCTCTTTACAAGCCGATCGGATGAGTGGGAAACCCCACAATGGCTGTTCGACAAGCTGAACAACAGGTTCGAATTTGCCCTCGACGTCTGCGAGACCGAACCGCTGCCGGCCGACAGCCCGCTGTGGGACGCGCCCCACCTGATCCTCACGCCCCACCGTGCCGGCGCCTCCCAGCACCGGCCCCGCAAGACCTTCGAGTTCTTCCGCGACAACCTCGAGCGCTACCTGCGCGGGCAGCCGGTGGTCAATGTCGTCGACAAGCGGAAGGGGTACTGAC
>JBHHXG010000121.1:0-3342 GCA_046756985.1 Mariprofundaceae bacterium
ACAAGTCAGAACTCGATGATTTTACGACAAATATTCTCATCAAGGAGCATGAAATAATCTCATCGCACAAGTCCATGGCCGATATTGTAATCACCAGCGACTACGATGTTGTGAAGAACGATTAAAGAATGAGCAGGCGAAGGGGATAGAGTATGCGTGTTGCTTTTCTGAATCCGCAGGGAAATTTCGATCAGGAAGATTCGCATCTGACCGAGCATCCGGATTTCGGCGGCCAGTTGATCTATGTGAAAGAAGTGTGTATGGCCATGTCCCGGATGGGGGTCAGGGTCGACATCATCACCCGGCGCATAGACGATCCGGACTGGCCCGAGTTTTCAGATCCCATCGCCTATTATGAAGAATATGAGGATAATCTGCGTATTGTACGCATCGACTGCGGCGGACCGGAATTTCTCAATAAGGAGCGGCTGTGGCCGCATCTTGATGAATTTACCGACAACATCCTTTCCTTCTATGGTGATGCGCTGCCCGATTTTGCCACCGGGCACTACGGCGACGGCGGCTATTGCGGAGTGCTGTTAAAGAACAAGGCGGGCATCGGCTTCACCTTCACCGGCCACTCGCTCGGGGCGCAGAAGCTCGACAAGCTGGGCATGAATCACGAGAACTTCGATGAAATTGATACGCATTACCATTTTTCCAAACGGATTACCGCCGAGCGGCTCAGCATGGAGCATGCCTCAACGATTATCACCTCCACCGCCCAGGAGCGCTTCGAGCAATATTCGCATCCACTATATGAAGGCGCTGTTGACGTTCATGATGACGACAAGTTTTCAGTCATTCCTCCCGGCGTAAACACGCGCGTCTTTACGGCCGATACAAGCCTTGAGGAAGAGGCGGTGCACAAGGCGGTGGCCGAACAACTTCCTGATGCCAGACCCGCCATCGTCATGGCCAGCCGTTTCGAGGAAAAGAAGAATCATATTGGTGTACTCAGGGCATACGCCCTGACCAAGGCGCTACAGGACAAGGCAGACCTGGTTATTTTCATCCGCGGCATCGAGGATCCCTATGCCGGCATTGAGGGCTTGCCCGAGGACACCATCCGGGTACTCGAACCTATGCTTGCCCTGATTGAGCACGCCGGCCTGAGAGATAAGGTGCATTTTATCAATGTCGAGTCACAGCGCGCATTGGCAGCGACCTACCGCTATTTCGCCCGGAACGCTTCTGTCTTTGTGCTGGCCTCTTTTTATGAACCCTTTGGCCTTGCTCCGATTGAGGCCGCCGCCTGCGGCCTGGCGGTTGTCGCAACGAAGAACGGTGGACCCACGGATATTTTCGAGGATGGCTCCGGCATTCTCATTGATCCGGCCGATGAGGCCAGCATCGCCGAGGGCCTGCTCAAGGGGCTGAATGAGCAGGAAAAGTATGCAAAGCTTAGTCAGAAGCGTGTGCGGGAAAAATATACCTGGGATAAAACAGCCGAAGCTTATCTCAACGTGATCAGGCAGGACGCCAAACGGAGCTATGAACAGGGCTTTGTTCTTCCTGATCTGGAGGCTCCCGAAAGGATAAAGTCCTATCTTGGCGGCTAGGGAAATGCGGCCTTTGCTTACAGCGAATGATTACTGTTTCTGGTAGGTGCCGATTAACTCTGTCTTTTCGAGAATATGGCCTTGCATCGCAGCCTCCAACGCATCCTTGCGCGGTTCACCCAGATCCGGCAGGACGGTATCCAGCGCATAAAGCTTGAAGAAATAGCGATGCCTGCCGATGGGCGGACAGGGACCGCCATAACCGGTGCGCTTCCAGTCGTTGGTTCCCTCCAGCGTGCCGGCGGGAAGACTTTGAACATTCTCATCCAATCCCGAACCGTCCGCCGGCAGATTGTAAAGCAGCCAGTGCACCCAGGTCATTTTGGGCGCGGCCGGATCGGGTGCATCCGGGTCATCGACAATCAACACCAGGCTTTTCGTTCCGTCCGGCATGCCCGACCAGACAAGCGCCGGCGAAATATCCTCGCCCTGACAGGTGTATCTGGAGGGAATCTCGCCCTGGTGCCCAAACGCCGGAGAAGTCAGTGTCAGTGCCATCGCTTCACCTCCATAGATTGAAAAGGCCACCCATGTGAATGCCGCTGCTGCCAGTTGCTTCACGCCGTGTCCCTGTCCCAAGTCTAGATGAAAATTCCAAGCCGCATCAGAAGTCGCGCAACAGTTCGGTGATACCCGTCTTGGAACGGGTTTTTTCATCCACCTGCTTGACGATCACGGCGCAATACAGATTCGGTCCGCCGGACTTGCCAGGCATCGAGCCGGATACGACCACCGAATAGGGCGGCACCTCACCATAAAGCACTTCATCAGTCAGCCGGTTGTAAATACGCGTGGACTGACCGAGATAGACACCCATCGACAGCACGGAGCCTTCGCGCACAATCACCCCTTCAGCCACTTCGGCACGCGCGCCGATAAAGCAGTTGTCCTCGATGATGACCGGATTCGCCTGAATCGGCTCCAGTACGCCGCCGATGCCAGCGCCTCCGGAGATGTGGCAGTTCTTGCCGATCTGGGCGCAGGAACCAACCGTCGCCCAGGTATCGACCATCGTGCCTTCATCCACATAAGCGCCGATGTTGACATAGCTCGGCATCAGCACGGCCTTGGGCGCAATAAAGGCGCCCTTGCGCACTGTCGCCGGCGGTACGACTCGAACACCGGCCTGTCTGAACATCTGCTCGCCCCAGTTGGCGAACTTCAGCGGCACCTTGTCAAAATAGGTCGCATCACCGCTTCGCATGATCTCATTATCATGCAGCTTGAAATAGAGCAGCACGGCCTTTTTCAGCCACTCCTGCGTCACCCACCGGTCATCATCGCCTTTTTCTGCAACACGTACGCCGCCTTCGCCGAGCAGGGTTACGGTCTTCTCAATGGCCTCCCGTGTTTCGGTGTCCACTTCATTGGCATTCCACCCATCACGTGTATCCCAGGCTTTCTCAATGATTTCCTGCAAATGGCTCATGGCTACCCCCTGCGCTCAAGTCGAGATACTAGCCTGTAAACTATCGGAGTGAAGTGCCGCGAAAGCAACCATCCATTCCGAATGGTTTGCAGCCTCCGGGTATCCGGTCTATCCTCATCTCCGGGATGGGGATGATCTTGAAACGTCTTTCGATTTTTCTGCTTCTGGCACTTTTTTCCAGTGCTATACCGGTTGGCATGGCCGCCGATTACAACCGGAGCACCCCGCCGGCCAAGCAGATCAGCAAGCAAAAAACACAAGCGACAAAACCCGCCAGGGTGAAGCGTCATCAGGCGGGACAGCCGCGGGCCTTTTCACCGTCTCGCCAGGCTCAACCGGCAAAGGCATCCG
>JBHHXG010000122.1:0-3199 GCA_046756985.1 Mariprofundaceae bacterium
TCTGGACCGTGTCTCAGTTCCAGTGTGGCTGATCATCCTCTCAGACCAGCTACCGATCGTTACCTTGGTGGGCCTTTACCCCACCAACAAGCTAATCGGACGCGGGCCCATCCTTCAGCGCCAGGCTCCCGAAAGAGTCCCCGGCTTTCATCCGAAGATCGTATGCGGTATTAGCTCCGGTTTCCCGGAGTTGTTCCCCACTGAAGGGCAGGTCACCCACGCGTTACTCACCCGTGCGCCACTCGTCAGCGTCCCGAAGGACCTGTTACCGTTCGACTTGCATGTGTTAAGCACGCCGCCAGCGTTCGTTCTGAGCCAGGATCAAACTCTCCGTAGAAAGTTTAGTGTTAACAATTGATCCCAGTTATTGACGGAAGTCAAATTTACTCGTTCACGTACAGCTTGACCTGTTGACAAAAACAAGTCTTTAACCTCCACCAATGAAGGATGACCTGACACGTCCACAGCTCAAGCAAAAATCACAAATTGTAAAGAACAAACTCAAAAAAGAGCGTTATATTATTATAAGCCGGCCAACCCAAAGGTCAACCAACGCTCTTGTCTCCCATCAGCCTTCCAGCCCCGGGAGGGCGGTGAACTATAGAGACCGCCAGAGATGGGTCAACACTTTTGTTGTCCCTGTATTACATCAGAGGGAATTGAGATGTTTTCACACAGATAACTCTGACTAAATCCGTGTTCAGATACGTCTTATTTTCTGGTGTTTTTCTTCCTTGGCGGTGATCTGTTGACTATTCCGTCACCGTCAGATTCAGGAAACGCCGCTTGCCAAGCCTGATGAGATAAGGACCGCCTGGCTTCAGGGCATGGTCCCTGTCACTTATTTTTTCGCCATCGATGGACAGCGCTCCCTGCTTGATCAGGCGTAAAGCCTCGCCGTTACTTTGTGTCAGCCCGGACTGGCTGAGCGCCATGGCAATCCACAGGCCCCCCGCTTCGGCTGGCAAGGCCTTGTCGGGAATGTCAGTGGGCAGATCATGTTTGGAAAACACGCGCTCAAATTCATCACGCGCCTTTTGCCCTGCACCTTGACCGTGAAAGCGCTCCACCATCAGCTCCGCCAGCGCTTTCTTGGCTTCCATTGGATGCATTTGTCTACGCTCATTGACATCTATATCGGTTAGCAGTTGATAGTAAGTCCACATCAGCTCATCGGAGATGCTCATCAGCTTGCCGAACTGCTCTTTGGCCACTTCTGTGATGCCGACATAGTTATCAAGCGACTTGGACATCTTGTTCACCCCATCCAGACCCTCCAGCAGCGGCGTGGTCAGGATGACCTGCGGAGATTGTCCGTAAGCCTCTTGCATCTGCCGGCCCATCAGAAGGTTAAACTTCTGATCGTTGCCACCGATCTCGATATCCGCCTCCAGAGCTACTGAATCGTAGCCCTGGATAAGCGGATACAGGAACTCATGGACGGCTATGGACTGCCCGGACCTGTAGCGCTTCTCGAAATCATCACGCTCCAGCATCCTGGCTACAGTGGCCTTGCCGGCGATATGGATGGGGTCAGCCACCGATAGCTGTTCCAGCCATTCAGAGTTGAAACGCACTTCGGTATTGTCGGCATCAAGTATCCTGAAGACCTGCTGTTTGTAGGTTTCGGCGTTGGCCAAGACTTCATCACGGGATAGCGGTGGACGGGTTTCACTCTTACCGGAAGGATCGCCGATCATGCCAGTGAAATCTCCGATCAGGAAAATCACGGTATGGCCGCAGGACTGGAACTGCCTGAGCTTTTCCAATAACACGGTATGGCCAAGGTGCAGGTCGGGCGCAGTGGGATCAAAGCCCGCCTTTACCTTCAAGGACCGGCCCTCTTCTGCTGCTTGCCTGAGCTTTGCCTCCAGACCGCCTTTGGGCAGGATTTCCACAGCCCCGCGCTCCAGAAGTTTCAACTGCTGGTCAATATTCATGCCGCCCCCATGTTGGTATGGCGGCAAACTCTACAAATGCCAACGAAAATAAAAAGCAGCGTGCTATGCTTGCTGTTATGCCAAAGAATACCCGGGTCCGCCCTTTGATGGCCGGCGTGATGTCCGGCACCTCTGCTGACGGTATTGATGTGGCTATTGTCCGCATCTGCGATCACGGCCCCGAACTGGTTCATTATCAAGAGCATCCCATGCCGGCCGAGCTCAAAGAGCCGATCCTGCGTCTGGCCGATCCGGGCATGAACGAAATTGACAGCATGGGAGGTCTGGATGTGGCCATAGGCCGGGCTATCGGCCGGGCAACGTTGTCCACTATCGAAACAGCGGAACTGAAACGCCAGGACATTGCCGCCATCGGTAGCAGTGGTCAAACCATACGTCACCGCCCTCAGGGAGTGAGTGGTTCTGCTCCCTTTACCCTGCAGATCGGCTGCCCTTCCACCATCACCGAAGTTACAGGCATCACCACCGTTGCAGATTTCCGCCGCCGTGATATCGCTGCCGGCGGCGAAGGCGCGCCGCTAACGCCTTTTGTCCACCGGCTCCTTCTCAGAGACAGGGAAACACCAGCTGCCATTCTCAACATTGGCGGTATCGCCAATGTTACTTTCGTTAGCGAACCAGATGAGCTTCTGGGTTTTGACACCGGACCCGGCAATATGGTGATGGACGGCCTGATGCTGGCCTTGACCGACGGCCGTCACGCCTGCGACCGTGACGGCAGCCTCGCCGCCGCCGGACGCGCGGATGAAACACTGCTGAAACAATTGCTTGCCCATCCCTTTTTCAGCCGCAAGCCTCCTAAATCCTGTGGCCGGGAGGAGTTTGGCCGCGAAACGGTGGAGCATATCCTGGCGCATCCTGAACTGTGCGATGCAGACAGGTTGCGTACAGCCCTGGAACTGACCATTGCCAGCATCAGGCAAAGCACCGACTGGATGCCAACTGCCCCTGACCACTGGTATGTCTATGGTGGCGGCACAAATAACAGCTTGTTGATGCGGCGGCTGGCAGAGGAGCTGTTGCCAGCAGATGTCTCCACCACCAGTCAGCTCGGCATGCCCCCCGAGGCGATGGAAGCATCGGCCTTTGCTACACTCGCCTGGAACGCGCTAAAGGGCAAGGCAAACACATTGACAGGAGTGACTGGTGCCAATCATGCCGTCTGCGGTGGCCATATTGTGCCAGGTGCCAACTGGCCGGATTTGATCAAGGAGCTTTCGGTTTGGATCCACTGACTC
>JBHHXG010000123.1:0-3033 GCA_046756985.1 Mariprofundaceae bacterium
GGCCGAGATCGTGAAAAAAGCCGGCGGCTCAAAGGACTACGATATAAAGACGATCATTGAGCTTTCACGGCCATAATTTACCTGGCAGAACCTGTATTCGCTGAATGGCCAATACCATCAGCCTGCTCAACCTGATATAAATAAGCGCTACCGCACGCCTATCTGCTTCAGGCAGCGATCAATCCACTTGGCCGTGAGCTTCTCCTGCACGGATTGCTGTGCCAGCATTTCCCTACACTTCAATCCTGAGCTGGCCGCCAAGCACAGTTACTGCCTTGGCCAACGTCTTGAGCGTTACGCTTGTATTGGCCGGATCAAGCAGGCGGTCTACAACCGGCCTTGCCGTGTGCATGGATTTTGCCAGCTGAGCCTTTGTCATACCGCGCTGGTCCATCATGTGGCGGATGTCCGCAGCCAGAATCTTCTTTGCGGCCATTGCCCGCACTTCCTCAAGCTCGCCCGTCTCGGCCAGCAATGTCTCAAGGTCATCCCTTTGTTTCATCTCAACACCTCTTTCATGCGCTTGCGCGCCAGTTCCAAAGCAGCCTTGGGGGTCTTTTGCGTTTTCTTCTCGATGCCGTGAAGCAGAAACATCCAGCCGCCCTTCACACAGAAGAAAACTCTGAAAGCCCGGCCTTTGACGCTCGACCTAACTTCATACAGGCCGCTGCCCAGCCCATCCACAAGCGGCTTGGATACAGGCCAGCGCCATTGAATGGCCTGGATATCCGCGCCAATTTCCTTGCGCTGTTCCGGCTCAAGTCCAAGCAGCCAATCACGCACCGGCTGACCGCCGGAGTGAACATAGAACTTCACCCGAAGCAGCGGCTCTTTCATCTACGATAATGTATCATTTTTGATGCACATATCAAGCGCACCGTGACAAAATTCGGAGCACCTGTGGAGGGAATCCTAGCGTACGCCGATCTGCTTCAGGCAGCGGTCGATCCACTTGGCCGTGAGCTTCTCCTGCACGGATTGCTGCTGCAGCCTCTGCATCAACGCCTTGAAGTCCACCTCGTCAAGTAGCTGATCCTGATTGAAGCAGGAGAATACCACCTCTTTTTCCCTGCCTGTTTTGGGGTCTTTATGCGGTTGCAGGCACTGGGCGCAGATTTTCTTCATCATGCACTGCATCGGCGAGTTGATGGAACCGATGCCGATGTGATCCGGTTTCAGGTAATCCTTCAGGACACCATGCCGGGCCTCGGCAATAACGCGCATCAGCCCCGCCGAGCCGATCACAATCAGGCGGTCAATCTCGTTCAGCGGCATATCCGTCTCGCCAAGCTCGCCCTTGCCGTAGGCAACGAGCGCTTCCAGCATGTTGCCGACGAAGTTCTTGTCCTGTGCCCGTCCCGGCTCGAAACCGGGTGCCTCGTCACAGCACCAGACGATCTCATCGGCCGCCGCTTCGATCTCCGGAATCTTGTAGCGGTCGATTACTTTTTTGTAACCGGCGAAATACAGCACCTTCGAGCCCGCCTTCCTGAAGGCTGAACCGATGGAGAACAGCACGGCATTTCCGAGTCCGCCGCCGATCAGTAGCACATTCTCACCACTGACAATCTCGGTGGCATGACCCGTCGGGCCCATCAGCACGACCGGTTCGCCCGGCTCCAGCAACGCGCACAGATCGGATGATCCGCCCATCTCCAGCAGGATCAGTGACACCAGCCCCTTTTCGACATCTACTTCAGCGCCGGTCAGGGCGATGCCTTCCATGGCCAGCAGCGTTCCATTCACATGTTTAGCGTTGGCTTCATAATTCTGCAGGCGGTAGAACTGGCCGGGATGAAAGTTTCGCGCCGCACGAGGTGCGCGCACAGTCACCTCAACAATATTGGGGGTCAGGCGTTCGACGGCATGAACGCATGCATGCAACTCATCCCCAAGTTGCGCCACCAGCTTCTCTGCCGGAACCTCCGTTGGACTGCGCTTGGCCAGCATGCGATCGATGACCGGATAACCCTGCGTGGCGCTGGCCATGGCCTTGACCACATTGCCGGCGTAGGACGGATGCAGATCGCCAAAGAAACTGATGGCGCGGCCGTCCTCTCGGATAGCGGTGAGCATGTGGGCCTGCTTTGGCTTGGTGCTCCATTCCGGCTTCACGACATGGCCGTCGGCATCCACGGCCTGAAAATACTTGCCGTCCAGCCTGAGCTGGTCCGGATATTCCTGGCCAAGTACCGTATTGGGTTTGGTGCCGGCCGCCACCAGGATCGAGCGCGCCGGCAGCCGGATCGTCTCATCCGCAGGCTCGATACGGCCTTCTTCGTTCACCTGTGTGCGTTGCAGCCGGATCGTCTCGGCATGGCCGAATCTGTCCACATCAATGGCAACAGGTGACAACAGTTCACAGAAATAGATGCCCTCTTCCATGGCCTTGATGATCTCTTCATGATTCATCCTGTAGCTGGGCGCATCGATCATGCGCCGTCTGTAGACGATGGTCGAGCCACCCCACTGGTTGAGCAGGGAAAGGATGTCCGGCTCACGACCTTCGGCTTTTGCTTTTTTGCGCTCGGCACGGATGGCCCGCGCATGCGTCAGATACTCATCAGCAATCACCGTTTCCTCTTCACCCCACGAGGCGCGTACTTTCTCCTCGCCGCGTTCGGCCGTCAGGATCTCGTAACGGGCCAGGAATTTCTCCACCTGCACCGGATAATAGGCCAGCGCCTCGGTGGCCGTGTCGATGGCGGTCAGACCGCCGCCGATGACGACGACCGGCATTCGTATTTGCAGATTCGCCACTGAATTTGTTCGGGCCGCACCGGTCAGTTGCAGAGCCATCAGAAAATCGGACGCCTGCCTGACGCCCCGGGCCATGCCGTTGGGGATGGGAAGCACCGTGGGGGCACCCGCTCCCAGACACAGCGCGATATGATCAAAGCCCATATCGAAGGCCTCATCAAAGCCGATCGTGCTGCCCAGACGCACGCCGCCGAACATGGCAAACTGCTCCCTGCGCTCCAGCAACAGACGGATGAGTTTGAGGAAATTCTTGTCCCAGCGCACGGTGATACC
>JBHHXG010000124.1:0-2961 GCA_046756985.1 Mariprofundaceae bacterium
GACGTTGAGCTTTGCAGTCAACCATCTGCGCGAGGGTGGGCATCTGCTGCTCAAGACATTCATGGGTGAGGGCTTCGATGCCTTCAAGCGCGAACTTTCCGGCTGGTTTCGGGTGGTCAAAATCATCAAACCGGCCGCCAGCCGCAAGACTTCGAGCGAACTGTTTTTACTGGCGAGGGAATTCAGGCGTTAGCGATCAGTGCCGGTTGGCCTGCCGGGCATCAAGGCGGCGGATCACTTCTCCCATATTGCGAACGATGAATGCCATCAGATCCAGCGCCAGCGCACTGTGTTCCTGCATCAGGCAGAGAAAGTTCTGCCGCGAAATTTTGTAAACCGTGCACTGGATATCAGCAATCACGCTGGCACTTACCGGCTCACCACCCAGCAGGCTGATTTCACCGAATGTCTTGCTATTGTCCCGGGCAGCAACAACCGTTTCTCGCTCACCAGACTTGCGGACAATATTGACGAAACCCGAGCGCAGCAGAAACAGTGCCGAGGGTTGCGCCCCCTGGTGCATAATCGGCATGTTCGGCGGTACGGCAATGACTTCCATGGCATTTGCAAGCACCTGACGCTCGTTATCACCGAGAGGTCTCTTAAACACTTCCGTTTCCAGCCACTGATAATCAAGTTTCATATGCTATCTGTCCGTCCGATGTGTTGATGCTTTCATCTGTCCCGAGTGTAGCATGCGGTGATGCGTTTGTTTGCTGCCCTGGATATGCCTGAAAATGTTGCCGAAGAGCTGCGTGCGTGGTGGACAGGCGCATGCATTCATCTTGATGCGGCGGACTGGCGAGATGTGCCATCCGTCAACTGGCATCTGACGCTGGCATTTTACGGTGATGTGGAGGGCGGGGAAGCCGATGACCTGGCCGAATCGCTGGCGGAATGTGCCGCACAGACGGCGGCATTAAGTCTGAAACTGACGCAATTCGGGGCCTTTCCGCGGCTGACGCGGCCGCGCGTGCTGTGGGTTGGCGTAGAGGATGCCGCAGCTGGCGGGGGGATGAATGCGCTGGCCCGTTGTTGCCGGCGGGCTGGACGTGCTACCGTTCGCAAACGCTCGGCCAAGGAACAGCCGTTTCACGGTCATATCACCGTGGCCAGAGGGCGTGATTTTCCTGCCCCGATTGAAGCAGAGGCGTTGAGTGAAATGCCGGCGGTGCCGGAAATGTCGTGGGAAGCTTCGAGCCTGCGTCTGTACCGGTCCACACTGCACAGCGAGGGTGCACGTTACCGCGTACTGGAAGAGTTTGAACTGTCTGGATAATTACAAGGGGAAAACAATATGTCGGATAAAAACAAAGCACTGGAAACCGCACTCAGCCAGATTGAGCGTCAATTTGGCAAAGGCACAGTCATGCGTATGGGCGATCAGTCCGCTATTGAAGTGGATGTGGTTCCCAGTGGCAGTCTGGCGCTGGATGCGGCGCTTGGCATTGGCGGCTATCCACGCGGCCGTGTCATCGAGATTTATGGTCCGGAGGCATCCGGCAAGACAACACTGGCACTGCATGCTGTCGCCGAAGCGCAGAAACTGGGCGGTACGGCTGCCTTTGTGGATGCTGAGCATGCGCTGGATCCGGTCTATGCGGAGAAGCTTGGCGTCAATGTCGAAGAGTTGCTTGTCTCGCAGCCCGATTCGGGTGAACAGGCGCTGGAGATCGTCGATATGCTGACCCGTTCCGGAGCACTGGATGTGATTGTCGTGGACTCAGTTGCCGCCCTGACGCCAAGAGCCGAACTGGAAGGGGATATGGGTGATTCACATATGGGTCTGCAGGCGCGGCTGATGAGCCAGGCGCTCAGAAAGCTCACTTCATCCATCGCACGCTCAAAAACCATGGTGATTTTCATTAACCAGATCCGTATGAAGATTGGTGTGATGTTCGGCAATCCGGAAACAACAACAGGCGGCAATGCTCTGAAATTCTATGCTTCGGTGCGCCTGGACATACGCCGTATTGGGGCAATCAAGAAAGGAGATGAAATACTTGGCAATGAAACCCGCGTCAAAGTCGTCAAAAACAAGCTGGCGCCGCCATTCAAGAAGGCTGAATTTACCATCATGTACGGCGAGGGTGTTTCCCATGCCGGTGAAGTGCTGGATATGGGTGTCAATTTCGGCTTTGTGAACAAGAGCGGTGCATGGTATGCCATCGGCAACGAACGCATTGGCCAGGGTCGCGATAATGCTGTCAATTTCCTGAAAGAAAACAATAAGGTGCTCGAAGATATTGAAGCGAAAGTTCGTGAACAACTTGGGGTTGGAAGCCACGAAAGCAGCGTCCCAGCCGAATAATACCCATGGCCGGTGAGCATGAGCAGCAGGTCTATGGACAAGCTTATGCCTATGCCGTGCGCCTGCTGTCGCGTCGGGAATATTGTGAGGCGGAAATACGCACGCGATTGATTGCCCGCGAATATCCATCCGCATGTATTGCCGAAGTGCTGCAATGCCTGAAGCAGGATGACTATTTAAATGAACAGCGCTTTGCCGCAAGTTTTCTGCGTATGCGCCTGCAACGCGGCGACAGCCTGTGGCTTGCAGCCGCCAAGGCCCGGCAACGGGGTGTTCAGGAGGCTGTGCTTTCGCAAGCGATGGATGAGGCCGAACGAAAATTTGATGCCGAGGCATCCTGCACCATGTTGTTAAGCAAGCGCGATCCGCATGGCAGGCGATTCAGTGATGAAAAAATATGGCAGCGACAGGCTCGATATTTGAGGAATAAGGGATTTGATACTGCTACTATTCTGCGCGCCATGAAGATGAAATCCGGCACGGAGGCATAGGTGAAGACATCGGAAATACGCGCCCGCTTTCTGAAGTTTTTTGCGGGCAAGGGTCATGAGGTCGTAGCCTCCAGTTCGCTGGTACCGCATGGCGATCCGACGCTGATGTTCACCAATGCCGGCATGGTGCAGTTCAAGAACGTATTTCTCGGCAATGAA
>JBHHXG010000125.1:0-2891 GCA_046756985.1 Mariprofundaceae bacterium
CCGAATCAAGCATTCATAACTATGCCCCCTTTATCCGAAGTTTTCTTGAAGCACGTTTTGGTCGTGGGTCGGTTGCCTTATCTGACTTGTCCGCACAGGATGTTGTCTGCTTTGTTCAGCGTCGGGCGTCACAATTGATCAGGAAGCGCGCAAAGCTCATGACCTGCGCTCTGCGCTCATTCCTGAGCTACGCCCGTTATTGTGGCGAGGTTACGCAGGACCTGGCCGCTGCCGTTCCCGTTGTGGCGAACTGGTCGATGCCAACCATTCCACGGGCTATCTCCACGGATCAGGTCCATCAGTTACTGAACAGCATTGATCGAAGCACGGCAATGGGTCGACGCGATTATGCGATTTTGCTGCTGCTTGCCCGACTGGGCCTGCGCTCAAGTGAAGTGGCATTCCTTGAACTCGATGACATCAACTGGCAGGCTGGAATATTGCACGTGCGTGCCAAGGGTGGTCATCACAACCCGTTCCCCCTATCTGCAGAAGTGGGGGAAGCCATTGCCGCCTATCTGAAGGATGGGCGACCAAAGTCCCACAACCGGCGGCTCTTCCTACGCGCCAAGGCCCCGGTTCGCGGTTTCCGGGGACCCAGCGCCGTGAGTTGCATTGTTCACCATTCACTCAAGCGCGCCGGAATTGATGCGCCGACGTCCGGGGCACATCAGTTTCGTCATGGATTGGCCACCGAGATGCTACGTCAAGGTGCCTCGCTTGGGGAGATCGGCGAGATATTAGGCCATCGCCATCCACAGACCACGAAGATTTACACCCGGGTAGATCTCGACGCCCTGCGTACCTTGGCACTGCCCTGGCCGGGAGGTGTACAATGAACACACTCCGGCAGGCGGTTCATGAGTACCTGGCCATGCGGCGCAGTCTGGGTTTCAAGCTGCAAGATGCCGGCAAGGCATTACTGGATTTCACCGATTTTATGAAGCGACGGAAGGCTTCTTATATCACGTCGGTATTGGCGCTTGAATGGGCGCAGCTCCCCGTCAATGCACAGCCGTCGCATTGGGCGCAACGACTGCGTTTTGTGCGCGGTTTTGCCCGTTACCGCTATGCCAGTGATCCGCGTACAGAGGTGCCATCGCCCGGGTTGTTACCCTTCCAGACCCAACGGGCGCACCCTTATCTATATTCAGAAGACGAGATAAAACGACTGCTCTGCGCCGCTCTTGATCTGTCGTTTCGTTACCGGAGCTGTGCGTTACTGCCCTGGGTTTACTATTGTCTGCTGGGGCTGTTGAGCGTGACTGGCTTGCGTCTTGGCGAGGCGCGCAACTTAAAGGTTCAGGATGTCGATCTTGATACCGCTGTATTAACAGTGCGCACTGCCAAGTTCGGCAAGATGCGGCTGGTTCCTTTACACGCTTCTACCTGTGAGGTGCTTGCAGCCTACCTCGACAAACGCCAACAACATTGGGCGGGTCGCCCGGTGTCATCTTACCTGTTTATTTCCAGCCGTGGTAACAAGCTGGACAATGGGCAGGTCCACCGCGTCTTCTATGCATTGTCCCGTCAAATTGGCCTACGCGCGGCGTCTGACAGCCATGGACCGCGACTGCACGATCTAAGGCATCGTTTCGCCACCAACACGTTGCTTAACTGGTACCGGTCGGAACAGGATCCAGAGCGCCGCTTACCGCTGTTGTCTGCTTATCTCGGCCATGTGCATGTAGCCGATACCCAATGGTACTTGGAGGCGACACCCGAGTTGATGCGTGAAGCCATGCGCCGCCTCGAACAACGCTGGGAGGATCCGTCATGAACACCACCAGCCTGGCGCCCCTGTTGGAACGCTTCTTTACCCAACGTCTGATGCAGCAGCGTCAGGCCAGCCCGCATACCATCCGTTCCTATCGGGACAGTTTCCGTCAACTGCTATCCTTCGCTCAACAGCGCCTACATCAACCACCATCATCCCTGACTATCGAACAGATCGACGCTCCCTTGGTCGTGGATTTTTTGAAAGAACTGGAGAAATATCGGAAATTGACGCCCCGCAGCCGTAATCTACGTCTCACCGCGATTCATTCCTTCTTCCATTATATTGCCTTCGAACTGCCGACCCATGCGGCGCAGATACAGCGAGTGCTTGCCATTCCCAGCAAGAGATTCAATCGGCCGCAGGTCAGTTTTCTCAGTCGCACGGAAGTCGAAGCCTTGCTGGCCGCACCGGATCGGCACACTTGGTCCGGTCGGCGCGATTATGCCTTTATCCTGATGGCGGTACAGACAGGCCTGCGTTTGTCCGAAATGACCGGCCTGAAAACTGATGAGCTTGTCCTGGAAGCAGGCGCCCATGTCCGGATCATCGGCAAAGGTCGCAAGGAACGCTGCATCCCCCTGGCCAAGTCTACCGTTGGCGTATTAAAAGCTTGGTTGGAAGATCCACAAAACGCAGAGGCTGAGGTAGTTTTTCCCAGTGCAAGAGGGAATCGTCTCAGCGTGCATGGCGTGCAGTATCTGTTAAACAAGCATCGATTAAAGGCATCGAAAACCTGTCATTCACTCAAACACAAGCGCGTCACCGTGCACCGTTTGCGACACACCATGGCCATGGATTTGCTGCAGGCTGGTGTTGATAGATCCGTGATTGCCTTGTGGCTGGGACATGAGTCCGTCGAGACAACACAGATCTATCTGGAGGCAACACTGGCGATGAAGGAACAGGCGCTTGCCAAAACAACACCGCCGGATGCTAAATTGGGCCGTTTTAAACCAGGCGACCCGTTGCTTGGTTTTTTAAACAGCCTATAGCCGGAAAACTATGTCGGGTAATCCGATGGCGCTTTAGATGGGATGAATAATATTTTCCATGCTTGTATGGGGCTGTCATATGATTACTCGACATAGTCCAGTAGGGTAGATAGTGGCGC
>JBHHXG010000126.1:0-2851 GCA_046756985.1 Mariprofundaceae bacterium
ATTGCTGTCAGCTTGATTGGCTTGGATCGCCGGATAACCAGTTCTGAAGAAGTCTGCACCTCAAGTTGCTTGATAACCTGAGACACCGCCGACTGAGTGATACCCAGGTACTCCGCAGCCTGTGTGAGAGTTTCCGATTTGACTACTGCGGCAAATACCCTCAGCTCGCGAATATCTATTTGCCTTTCGTTCTTCACGAACCTATCTTAGCATAAAGCGTTTTGGTCAATTGTACTGTATTTGCAGATTGCCTATAAGAGGTATATTCAGGAATACAACGTGGCGGCCGGCCGACGAGTATCCGGCAGGGTATACGGGTTGCGCAGGAGAGCTGAGGTGGACCCCAGTAGGCGGACAGGGAGGAGGGAAAATCAAGTGTCTTCTGTGATCATAAAAAGCAATAACAGAGGAGCAGAAGATGAAAAGAAAACGCAGGAATCATTCCCCGAAGTTCAAGGCCCAGGTGGCGTTGGCAGCAGTCAGGGGAGATAAGACGATGACGGAATTGGCTGAGCGATTTGACGTTCATCCTAACCAGATCCAGGATTGGCGCCGGAAATTACTGGACGGTGCGGAGGACGTGTTTGAGAGCGGTTCCAGTGGGCATGAAGAGAGTGACCACAAGGTCAAGGAACTGCATGCGAAGATAGGCCAGTTGACGATGGAACGGGATTTTTCGCCTACATGGATGTAGGTGAGGGGCGAGAGCAGGAGCGGTAGCTTTAGAACAAGGACTGGAAAGGATTCACGGTCCGGGCGCAAGAAGATGATCGACAGGGACAATGTATTGCCGGTCACGCGCCAGTGTCAGTTATTGAATTTGAATCGTTCGACGGTGTATTACACGGAGCAGCCGGTGCCAGAGGAGGAGCTTGAGTTGATGCGGCGTATTGATGAAATCCATCTGCTGTTACCCTTTTATGGCAGCCGCCGCATTCGTGACCGGCTGGAGGAGGAGGGGTATACGGTGAACCGGAAGAAGGTACAGCGGCTGATGCGGCAGATGGGCATTACCGCCCTGTATCCGAAGCGCAATACCAGTCAGCCGGGCAAGGGTCACAAGGTCTATCCCTATCGGCTACGGGGCCTGAAGATTGACCGCCCCAACCAGGTCTGGTGCAGCGACATCTGTTATATGCCGATGGCGCGTGGCTTTTTGTTCCTGGTGGCGATCATGGACTGGCACAGCCGTAAGGTATTGAGCTGGCGGTTGTCGAATTCCCGGGATAGCGATGCCTGCGTGGAGGCATTGGAGGAAGCGCTGGCGAGGTATGGCACGCCAGAGATTTTCAACACGGACCAGGGTTGCCAGTTCACCAGTGAAGATTTTACCGGTGTGCTCAAGGAAGCCGGTGTGACGATCAGCATGGACGGCAAAGGCCGCTGGATGGACAATGTGTTTATTGAGCGACTGTGGCGCAGTGTGAAATACGAGGAGGTATATCTACACGCCTATGAGAGCGTGGCTGAGGCGAGGGCTGGTATTGACCGATACTTCAGGTTTTACAACAGCGAAAGACGGCATCAGGCACTGGGGAGGCAAACCCCGGACCGGGTGTATGCCAACGAAACAGATTGGCCCTTGGCGGCCTGATTATCCGGAAACGGAAACAGGCAGAATACACTTAAGCAACTGTCCTAAATTTGGGGTCCACTTCTCACCGGAAAAATGCGAGCGCAGCGAGTATTTTGTCCGGTGAAGCTACTTGTTAAATGCTTTTTACCAATCACTAGCTTCACCTCCAACGTAGCTACCATCCGGCGCTAGTTCAGGATCCCCACCAACATACGACCCATCAGGAGCCAACTCTGGTTCACCTCCTACATAAGAACCATCGGGAGCTAGATTTGGATCACCACCAACGTAGCTACCATCTGGGGCTAGATTTGGCTCGCCTCCAACATATGTTCCATCTGGAGCAAGATTGCATTCGCTGCCACCGACATAAGTTCCATCAGGGCATAAGGTTTGGGCAGAAGATAGTTGCACAAAAGATAAAAAGGTAGTTGCGATGATTAGACGGTATTTCATATTTTCCTCCTTCGGCATTTAACGCTTGGCGTAACCTGCCGCCCGGCTTCTCTGCGCGAAACTCCGCCAACCAGAACGGTAGAGAGAGATAGCGCCGCCGACTACTTGCGCCCGAAAGGGCGGTCAGGTTCACGCCCTGTTAGCTCGCCCTCCACCGTGAGAACTGGTTGCCTACTTCGCTAAGGCAATGTTCATCTTCGATTCGAGAGCAGGGTCATCATATTTCTAGTTCTGGCTCTGCATACTTACCTTTGAACTGATCGAACACGGCGAGTGTGCGCTTAGCGATGCCTGTCCAGCCAAAAGTGCGCCGGGCAAAACGTGACCCTTCTATAGAGAGTTCTTCAGCTAGACGGGGATAGCGCATTGGGAAAGCCAATATTGTGCCGTACTCCTCTGGGCAGGTTGGATCGGCGAAAAGCGCCTGGGTGCCAAAGTCAATCAATTCATGTAGACCGCCGTGGACAGTAATGACGGTAGGCGTGCCACACGCCATTGCTTCAACCGCTGTCATACCAAATGGCTCATAACGGGAAGAGAGTGCAAAAACCTCAGCAGCACGATAATAGTTGGGCATTTCATCGTCAGGTATGTACTGCGCCCAATGGATCTTTTCGAACACGCCAGCTTGCTGTGCAATGCGTCGCAGCTCTGCTTCGTTTTCCTGGTCACGCTGCGAATCTTTGCCTCCCACAGCCAATAACAGTTGCGCCTCAGGCACGAGCCTATGAACGGTTGGCAACGCCTGAATGAGCAGATCGTAGCCTTTATTGGTTGCCATACGGCCCGCAGCATAAATCGTGTTTGCCGCCACCCCCA
>JBHHXG010000127.1:0-2772 GCA_046756985.1 Mariprofundaceae bacterium
AGGCCATGCGGGATGTGGTAGCCGACCCGAAGGGAACGGCACATGCCCAGCTGGCCTGGCTGCCATGGAAGGTCGCCGGCAAAACAGGGACCGCGCAGGTGATCGCCATGGCCCAGGATGAGGATAAACCCGTCACGCCTGAATATGACTATCACAAGGATCATGCCTGGTTCATGGGTTATGCGCCTTATGATGATCCCCGGATTGCATTCGCCGTTTTTGTTGAACATGGCGGCCATGGCGGCCATGCCGCTGCACCCGTCGCCGCGGCCATTGTCCGCGCCATGGCTGCCAAGCATGCCCGCGCCGCGGCCAAGAAGGCAACTTCGCTGTGAAAACGTTACGCGCCATGGATCGCGTGTTGCTGATCTGCCTGTTTTGTCTGGCGGCGCTGGGCACCATTACGCTGTTTGCAGCGCTGCATCAGGGCGACATCAGCCTGTGGCAGCGCCAGAATATCTTCTGGGCGATCGGGCTTGTCATATTTTTTTCCCTGTGTTTTGTGCCCTTGCGCATGACAGGGCTGGCCTGCTGGCCGGTTTACCTCGTAACCCTGCTATGCCTTGCGCTGGTTCCACTGATTGGTGATGTACAAATGGGCGCACGCCGCTGGCTGAATCTGGGGCTGTTTAATCTGCAACCGTCCGAGTTAATGAAGTGGGCCTTGATGCTGATACTGGCGCACTGGTTTGCCTCCCGCGAACCGGGTTCCATTGTGAATCTTTCGGTTGCCGCTGCCCTCACCATTGTACCGACGGCGTTAATCGTTATCCAGCCTGACCTTGGTACAGCGCTTGTCCTTCTACTGGCCGCCACAGCCCTACTGGTTGCCGCTGGCTTCCCCTGGCGCTGGCTGTTTTTTGCCACCATCGGCGCACTGATCAGCCTGCCTGTGCTGTGGCATAATATGCATGCCTATCAGAAGAAGCGCGTACTGGGTTTTCTGGACCCGCAATCTGATCCGCTCGGTGCCGGTTATCATGTGATTCAGTCCAGCATCGCCATCGGTTCCGGCGGCATTTTTGGCAAGGGTTTTCTGAATGGCACACAGTCGCGTCTGCATTTTCTGCCCGAGCAGCATACCGATTTCATCTTTGCCGTGCTGGCCGAAGAAGGCGGTCTTCTTGCCGTACTGCTGTTGCTGATTCTGTATGGCGTGCTGATTTCACGCATTCTGATTATTGGCAGCCGGGCTCATTCCCGATTTGCTTCACTGCTTTGTATGGGCGTGGCATCCATTTTTATTCTCTATATTTCGGTCAACATCGGCATGGTTTCCGGCCTGATGCCGGTCGTCGGCGTTCCCTTACCGTTTATCAGCTATGGCGGTTCAGCACTCATTACCATGCTGGCAGCGCTCGGGCTGGTGATGCGCACGGCCATTGAATCAAGGGACAAAATCCCGTGGCAGCGCCCCGGCAGCCCTCTGATTTAGATGCCTCAATCCTAGATCACCACCATCGCAGACAGTGCAAGTACGGCCGACAGGCCGGCAAAAAGGCCTTTCAATACCGGGCGAAGCCTGATCTCGGGAATACTGGCATGCAAATGTGCGGACCAGCCGGTTGCAACTGGCAGAATCAGCAAGATCCCCAGCCATGCCCCGGCCAGAAACAGGATTTGTCCGCCCAGCAACTCCTTCCAGGCCGATTCAAACACAACATTAATCAGCACGGCGGCCGCTGCCATGGCCATGCCGCAAAGTGCCGATGTGCCAACTGCTTCTCTGAGTGGCAGCGAACGGCGCAGCAATGGCACCAGCATCGTGCCGCCGCCGATGCCGAGTGTGCCGGCGATATAGCCAATGGGCCCTGAGCACAAAGTAAGCGAAGGGCTGTTGCCCCAGCTGCGCACTTCCCTGCCGTAATCAAAGGCAATCCAGCCATCGAGCAGCGCCAGCCCGAACAAAACTACCGCCTCGGGAATCCTGAGCGTCAGCCACAGGCCAAGGGCCGCTCCGATCATCAGGCCGGGAATCAGTTGCCGGAATGATGCCTTATGGATGTGCCCGAGCCGCCAGTGCGAACGCGCCGAGAAAAAGCCGGTGACAACAATGGCCACCATGCTGCCGATAATATGTAATGACATGGTTTGCTGATCGCCGGGCATCGTGGCATAAAAGACCGGCACATAGATCAGCCCGCCGCCGAGGCCTGCCAGCCCTGCAAGTGTGCCTCCGGCTGCACCCGCCAGACAACCGACCAGCAGCCCGTATCCCAGCAGAAAAACATCAAATTCCGGCATACGTCGACTCTGCATGCCTGAGCCCCGACGAATCAATAGCGGCTTTGCCGTTGCCCTCAACTTGAGCCAAACTCGATTTAAGATGAATCCACATTTCATGTATCAACGCTGTTAGCAGCACAAGGCAAGTATGGAAGAAGTACTTAAAGCAATTAGATGGCACCGCTGGGTTTAAAAGTCAGCCTTTTCTATTCCATATCACCCGGCGGTCTTCGAGTTGAAAGCCGGTTTCCACTAATCGCTTTAATGTAACCGGATAGAGCTTGTGTTCCTGTTCGTGGATGCGGTTGTGCAGAGATTCCACGGTATCGCCATCGAGTACAGGCACAACAGCCTGGGCCAGGATCGGACCACCATCGAGTACATCATCCACCACATGCACTGTGCAGCCGGCGACCTTGACACCGTGATTCAAGGCATCTTCGACAGAATGCGCGCCGGGGAAGGCGGGCAGTAGCGCCGGATGGATATTGATGATCTTGCCAGCAAAGCGCTGCACAAACTCCGAGGACAGGATGCGCATGTAGC
>JBHHXG010000128.1:0-2758 GCA_046756985.1 Mariprofundaceae bacterium
TCGTCACGGATGGGGTATTGCAGTTTGCATGCGTCACAGATCAGGCCGTCGCGGCTGTCGTTATAGTGAACTTCGCCCTTGCATTTCGGGCAGGCCAGTATTTCCATGAGTGCTTGATCCAGCATAGCGGGCTCCAGGTTGGAATTGGGATGGGGCAGGATAGCACCCGCCCGCATGTCATCTCAAGCACCAGCCACATTCCGCTTCGCCGCGGGCAGGCATGCAATGATGGCTTCCAGCAGTCCCTCCTCGGCCTGATGGTGCTGTTGCAGCACCCACAACGGCTGGTCTTCCGGCCACAGGTGACGCAGCTTGACGGCATCCTTGCTGGTGGTCACGACCGGCAGATGGTGGTTGAGCAGCATTTCGACATCACGGCAGCCAAAGCGGTAATGATCCGGGAAGGCACAGGTTTCGGCCACGTGGCATCCCTGCGTGCGCAGGCTGTTAAAGAAACGTTCCGGCCGGGCAATGGCCGCCACCGCGATACACCGCTCCGGCTTTTCCGTGCCGGTGTGACGAATGTCCACCCATTCGCTGCTCTCCGGCTGCCATGTCCACTCACGCGCATGGGCAAAAGACAGCGGCTTATTGGGGGGTGTGCCTGTCCGGATAATCATATCCGCCCGCTCCAATGCTGATGGCGCTTCACGCAGCGGGCCTGCAGGAATGATCTGACCGTTGCCGATTCCCTCGGCAGGCACCAGTACAATGTCACAGATACGATTCAGATGGCGGTACTGAAAGCCATCATCAAGGATCAGGATATTGCCCAGTTCAGCAGCCATCTGACTACCTGCAATCCGGTCACGAGCGGAAATCACAGGACAACCGCTGGCCTCAAAAAGCAGACAAGCTTCATCGCCGGCTATTTCCGGGCGGGTATGCTTATCGAGGATGCAAGGTTGCTTTGCGCTGCCGCCATCTCCCCGGCAAAGAATGACAGGCGCATATCCATATTTCTTCAATTCCTTCGCCAGCCAGATAACAAAAGGCGTTTTGCCGCTTCCTCCGACAGTGATATTACCGACAGAAAGCATGGGGATGGACGGGGCTTGCATGTTTCGGGCGCGCTGTTTCAGTTGCCAGCGGCTAATGGCGCCATACATATGGCTTGCCCAGCGCAGCAGCAAGGGGGGTGTATCCGGCCGCCACCACATGCGTTCCACGTGCTGATACATGCCATGTATCAGCCGCATCAGGCCCCCTTCTCCGGGGCATGTTGCCCGGCATCCAGATAAGGGGCGATGGCCCTGCATACATGATCAAGCACCTGCGCCTTGTCCTGCATAAACATGCTTGCATGCGCATGCAGGTTCTTTAATTCATCTGCATGGGTAAGCAGCCGTTGAACAGCCTTTTCAATCTCATCGGCATTGGCGGCCACAATCGCCGCGTTTCCACGTTGCATATCGGTCATAATTTCGCGGAAGTTCTGGATGTGGGGGCCGGTAATGACGCCGCGACCGCATATGGCGGCTTCCAGCGGATTGTGGCCGCCAATGGGCACAAGGCTGCCGCCGATGATGACAATATCGGCCACGGCATAGAGCCGGGGCAGGACGCCCATGGCATCAACAAGAATGAAATCACCACGGGTCTCTTTTTCAGACCAGCGGGACATGGCAAAGCCGGCCTGATTTATCTGGGCGACAACGGCATCGAAGCGTTCGGGATGACGGGGCACCATGACGCACAACAGATCATGCCGGTCCTGTTTCCACAGGTTCCACATACGCAGGATTTGCGCTTCCTCATCGTCATGTGTGCTTGCGACCAGCAGAATTGGGCGCTGCCCGGAAGCGTCGATGCGGTTGCGCAGTGCACTGGCGTCGATATCCGGCGGGTGCACGGCATATTTAAGATTTCCTGCAACCTGAATGCGTTCGGCCGGTACGCCAATGGATTGAAGGCGCTCGGCATCCAGATTGCTCTGGGCCAGAAACATGCTGACTGATCCCAGCCAGTGCTGCCACAACCGGCTTGTCATCCTGTATCGCGGAAAGGATTGGTCCGAAATGCGTGTATTGATCCCAATCACCGGAATAGCACGCCGCCGGCAGGCCGACAGCATGCCAGGCCAGAATTCTGTTTCGGTTAACAGCAACAGACGTGGTTGCAGGCGATTTACCAGACGCGTCATCAGGCCGGGAATATCCCATGGCAGATAGGAGATGGACAGCGCGTCACCAAAAAGGCGGCGCGCGTGCGCCATGCCGGTCCGTGTTACCACGGTTAGATGGATGCAATGATTCTGTGTCTTTAATGCCCGGATCAGCGGCGCTACGGAACTGACCTCGCCAACCGAACAGGCATGAACCCAAATTGCGTCTACTGCTTTTGCAGGCAGATCAATGGTCAGATGCTGCTTCCATTTTACGGGAGGTTGTGTGCCGGGAGCGGGGGAATGGCCCATAGGCGTATTGCAACAGGATTCGCCTGCCGCTTCCAGTACTTATCGGGTCCAGGGGAGCTCTGAATAAGCCCTCCATGAGCCGCGTTGCTGTTCCAATCGGGATGATCGACTGGTGCGGCGACGCAGGTTGTAGCCGTAGCTACGATGCCACGGAGCCTGATGCACAGTGAGGGCCCGATTGGGGCGCAACCTTTCAGGCCAAAGCTTTGCGGGCGTTCTGCGGCGTTATTCGGCTCATGAATGGAACAACCATACAGTTCGTCTTACGCCTCGCATCCCATCCTGCAAAACTGCTGTCGCGATCATACGGGACTTATTCAGAGCTTCCCTGGTGTGATCCGG
>JBHHXG010000129.1:0-2667 GCA_046756985.1 Mariprofundaceae bacterium
AGAATGGTTTCGGTCGCTTCTTCGCCGATCTTTTCAAGAATCTTGTCCTGACCCTTGGCATAAAGGGCCGCGACATAGGAGGTTTCAGGCGACTCGGCTTTGCGCGCCTCCAGCACCTTCGCCAGTTCGTTCAAAATAGTCGCTGCATCAGTCATTGTCTGTTCACTCCATGGGTTCCTCTATGATCGTCCAGCCATCATTCTGATGTTGGCGGTAAAAGCAGCTCTTCCGGTTGGTATGGCAGGCAGGGCCTGTCTGCTCGACTTTAAGCAGCAGTGTGTCGCCGTCGCAGTCCAGGTACATATCCACAACCTTCTGTACATGGCCGCTGGTTTCACCCTTCTTCCACAATTTTTTTCGCGAACGCGACCAGTAGTGGGCGAAGCCGGTAGCTGTTGTCCGCTCAAATGCTTCGCGGTTCATCCATGCCGCCATCAGGACACGTTCGGAAGATGCATCCTGCGCAATGGCCGGCATCAGGCCGTGCGCATCGAATTTGAGTTCCGTTGTCAGACTCATCCGGCCAGTTTTCCCAGCGCGCGACCGGCAGCAGCAATGGTGGCGTCGATGTCCTCATCACTGTGGGCTGCAGAAACAAAGGCCGCCTCGAATTGTGACGGGGCGAGATAGATCCCTTCGTCAAGCATGGCATTGAAAAAGCGGCCGAAAAAGGCCAGATCACAACCTTCTGCAACATCGGCATGGTTGGTAACGGCATCTTTGTCGGTGAAGAAGACCGTGAACATCGAGCCGAAACGGTTGGCCACGGCGGGTACGCCAGCCTCTTTGCAGCCATCGAGAAGGCCTGCCACGAGTCGTGCGGATTTTTCCTCCAGCTGGTCATAAAAGCCCGGTTCGCGCAGACGCGAAAGTGTTTCAATCCCGGCGCGCATGGCCAGCGGATTGCCCGAAAGCGTGCCGGCCTGATACACCGGGCCGTCCGGTGCGATCTTGCGCATGATCTCTTCGCGACCGCCATAGGCGCCGACCGGCAGGCCACCCCCGATAATCTTGCCCAGGCAGGTCAAATCGGGCGTAATGCCGAAGCGCTGCTGTGCGCCACCGGTTGCAACGCGGAAGCCGCACATGACTTCATCAAAGATCAATAGCGCGCCTTCTTCGTCGCATAATTGCCTGAGCTCGGCCAGAAAACCGGTGGAGTAGAGGTCCAGAACGCCGGTATTGCCGGGTACAGGCTCGACGATGATACAGGCAATCTCGCCTTTGTTATCGGCAAAGGTCTGTTTGACCGCTTCGATGTCGTTGAATGGGCAGGTTAGCGTCAACTTCGCATAATCGGCCGGTATTCCACCCGAATCAGGTACGCCGAAGGTGGCTGCACCGGACCCTGCCTTGACCAGGAGTCCATCAGCATGGCCATGATAGCCGCCATCGAACTTAATGATCTTGTCCCGGCCTGTATAGCCACGCGCAAGTCTCAGCGCACTCATCGTCGCCTCAGTGCCGGAGTTGACGAAACGCACGACTTCAACCGATGGCACCATATCGATGACGAGTTTCGCCAGGTCAATTTCCAATTCGCATGGCGCACCGAAACTCATGCCGCGCTCTGCTGTGTCCTGAACTCCATTCACGACATCCGGATGCGTGTGGCCAAGAATCATCGGGCCCCACGAACCGACATAATCAACGTATTCGTTGCCATCCACATCCCGAATTCGCGAGCCAGTGGCGCTTGTGATAAAGCGCGGCGTGCCACCGACCGATTTGAATGCACGCACCGGCGAATTGACGCCGCCGGGCATCAGTGTGCGGGCGGCATTGAAATCATTACAGGATTGCTCAGTAGATGGCATGAATTACCCTCGTTGGAAAATGTGCCCGGACATTAGAAAGCGGGCAAATGGATGTCAATCAGTGCGGAATGTCGATCAATGCGACCGGTATCTAAAGGGAAAGTTATTTTTGTCCGACCCATGCGCCCTTGATGCCATGTTTACTGGCCAGCATTTCACCATGGGCCTTAGCCTGATCGGCATTGGCAAAACCAGACACGCGAATGCGATACCAGGTTTTACCCTGAGAATTCACTTGTGTTTTTTCAGCTGAAATGCCCAGCTTGCGCAGCTTTCTCACTTGCGCATCTGCAGCTTTGGCCTTGGTGAATGAATCCAGATTAACCACCCAGTTGCCCGTAGTTTTTCCGGTAGAAATGCGGGTTGCCGGCGTGATAGGCCGCTTAGGCTTTGTTGGCTGAGTCGTGACCTTTTTTGCCTTCGTTTTCGCATGTGTGCTGGCTGAAGGTTTACCTGCAGGTGCGCTGGACTGTGCATCAATACTCTGCGGCCGTCGCTGGGTCTGTTGTACATCAGCAAGCTGGTTTTCAAGCTGGTCAACACGCTTGGTCAGTTCAAGATTCATCCACAAAGCAGCGGCTGCAACGGTGAAACCCAGAAATCCAAGCATGGTTGCAAAGCCCGTGCCCTGACGCTTGGCTGGAACCTGACTTTCCCCCGCTGCGGCAGGTCTGGCTTCTACTGCAGGCTCTTCAGCCGGGACAGCTGCAAGAGATTCTTCCGCCTCGGCAGAGATGGGCGCTGGTGCTTCCGAAGTGCTTACAACCTCTTCCTCTTTATCGGCTTCAAAATCACCCGATGCCAAAGCCAGTTCATCAGTCTGCTGGGGTCTTTCAGCTTGTGCAGGAGG
>JBHHXG010000130.1:0-2661 GCA_046756985.1 Mariprofundaceae bacterium
CCAGAGTGCAGCTATGCATATGATTGAGTCAGACTATTATGCACCCGGCAGTAACTTGGTAGCTGGCTGTTCAACTCGGGGGTTGCGAAGGCAGCCATTTCTCCCGTTTGCTTGAGAGCATCGGTCATATTCTTGCACATGGACATGCACATCTGCATTGGGTTTCCGCCCTCATCGACCATCATTTTTTCTCAATGTTATCCTGCTTGTCCTAGCTGCCCGGGTTCTTGATGAAGACCGCCCCGTAATGGTAAGGGCCGACTTCGACTACCTTTTCCAGTTTGTATCCAGCCGGTTCGACCACATTGCGAACATCCTCAGGTGTTATGCGCATCTCGTTGCATGGGCCGCGAGGCTGGCCGAGCACCATGGTTGCTTCACGCGGGCGTTTATGCCAATCGACAACAACGAAACGGCCACCGGGCTTGAGTTGCTTATGCACAGACCTGGACAGGCGCGTCTTATCGGGCACACCGTGGAAGGTGTTGGCGATGAACACAAAGTCAACCAGGGCGGGAAGAAGCATCGACAGTTCATTTGCATCCCCCAAAATGGCATGGAAATTCTCATGATCCCGGCAAGCCTGCTCAGCTTGATTTAGGAGGTCCGTATCGATGTCCAGCGCATAGACAGCGCTTGGGTGAACCAGTTTACACATAGGGATAGTGAAATGGCCATAACCGCAGCACAAATCCACCACCTGCATGCCTGCTTCGATGCCAACTGCGCGCAGTATGCCCTCGGGGTCTGGCCACAGAGCCTGCCACCAGTCCCTGTCGGGCATCTGAGTAGCTGGAAATAAAAGGTCATCATTCATGATTGCAAACGGTTCCTCTTGCTTGATGTACGAGGACGCGCCTGATGTGTACCCCCGGTGATGCCATCTTGCCGACGGGGTAAGGCTATCTTAAGGCAGCAAAATGAAGTTGTCAGCGATGGCATGAGTGGATGCGGGATGATGCTCCTGCCCCTCTTTTTTTGATGAGGTTGGGCACCTGACATAAGGCCAGAAAGATAGTCAGCCACCGCAGCAGGATTGTTGTTGCTGCACCGGCGGGCAGGCTACATCGCCATAGGAACAGAACACGCAGCAATCGCCCGGCTTGGGTTTTAAGAGCGCCAGGCAGTTTTCGCAACTATAGAACCACTGGCAGGCATCCGTAGGCATGGTTTCCAGCTTTTGGTGGGCGCATTCGGGACAGGTGATGGTGGATTCCAGCTTCACTTGCATACCGTACCCCCGTTCTGTTTGCGGAAATAGGCGTAAACGGTCAGGCCAACGAAGAAGACAAGCGCAGGCATGAGCACATAGTCGAGGTATCCGACCCAGGCGGCCAGTCCAATCGTGCCAAAAAGAATGACCAATACGGGTGTAAAGCAGCATAGCGCTGCAATGGCTGAGCCAATGATGCCCGTTTTTTGTAATGTGCCCTTCTTCATGGCTTGACCTCTTTTACTGTAGCCGGAAATCCTAGTTCACTTATCGCATCTGCGATGGCTTGCGATGATTGTTCACTATCCTCATATGTGACAGTTGCCGTCTTCATATCAGCAGCAGCGGCATGCACGCCTTTCATCCGCATTACATGATGCCGAACACTGATCGGGCATGTGCCGCAGGTCATACCGGACAAATTCAGGGTAGCAGTCTTCTCTTCTGCGGACACATCATGGGCATACAGAGAAACAATAGAGAGAAGAAGAGCGGCCAACATAATCTTTCGCATAAATACTCCTTATTGGATAAAATATGGCAGCAGGGAAGGTGAGACGAGAAGCAGCAGTGCCAACCCTCCCAATATCCACAGAAGAACAGGTTTTTTGGGTTGACAACCGTTTGCAGCACACCGCTTCCTATCCTGCCAGTGCCTCCACACGGCCCATGCAAGAAGGGCAAGAGTGACGGTTGCAAAAAACGGGCGGTAGGGCTCCAGGGCAATGAACGCAGATGCCGAGCCCAAGCCCAGAAGAACAACCACCAGCGGCCCAATGCAGCAGGCGGATGCAATTCCTCCTGTCAGCACAGCTCCAATCAGTGGCAAACGTTCCTTTTGGTTTGGAGCAGGATCATTCATCATTTTTCTCCAATGATTTCAGGATCGGGCAAGTATCCCCGTCTCCGCCCTGCACGCATTGCCGGGCAAGTTCGCGCAGAACGTCATGGATGGTTGAGAGCTTATCTATACGGCCTTTGATTTCGTCGGCCTTGGACTCGGCGACTTGCCTGACTTGGGCACAGTCTGAACCGCCAGCACGGAGAGCAAGCAGCTGCTTGATTTCCTCCAGAGTGAAACCCAGTTCCTTGGCATGACGAATGAACTTAAGATGCCGGATGTCTTCCGTCGTATATTGCCGGTATCCGGATGCCGTCCGAGCTGCAGGTTTAAGCAATCCCCGCCGCTCATAATAGCGAACCGTATCGACGCTGAGGTCGGCTTGCCGAGCCGCCTTGCCAATATTCATACCGTCAGTATAAACCCTAGAGCGTACTCCAGAGTCAAGGGTTGGTCAGAAGCTTTTTTTCAGCCTTGGCATCACTGATGATTGAGATACCACCTTTCATGACGATGATTGAAATGATGAAACCAATGATAAGATCGGGGTATGGTGAGGCTAGCAAAGCTACCAATATACCACCGGCTATTACACCTATGTTGGCAA
>JBHHXG010000131.1:0-2656 GCA_046756985.1 Mariprofundaceae bacterium
GTCAGTCAGATCAGCTGAGCCAATAAATCATGCTGAAAGGATTGCAATATATCCTTCGGCCTCTTGCAGAAGCAGCCCGTGACCTGGGCCCGATCATATTCGTCATCGCCTTTTTCCAGGCGGCGGTGCTGCAACAGCCTATCCCGAATCTCGAAAAAATGATTGTCGGCGTCATCTTGGTTCTAACGGGCCTGGCGTTGTTCGTGCGCGGCCTTGAAATCGGCTTGTTTCCGGTCGGGGAATCCATGGCGCAGTCCTTCGCCCGCAAGGGAAGCGCCGCCTGGCTGCTGCTGTTTGCCTTTGCACTCGGTTTTGGTACAACCGTGGCCGAACCGGCCCTGATTGTCATTGCCGCCAAGGCGGCGGAAGTGGCGGCTGCAGACGGGATGATTCAGGCCAGTCAGGCCGCCATGCAGCAGTATGCCTTGGGGCTGCGGCTGACAGTCGCGCTATCTGTCGGTTGCGCCATTGTACTTGGTGTTTTGCGCATTATTTTCAGTTGGCCACTGCACTGGTGCATCATGGCTGGCTACCTGCTTATCGTGGGCATGACCTATATCGCTCCCCATGAGATTATCGGCATTGCCTATGACTCGGGCGGGGTGACAACGTCAACAATTACCGTACCGATGGTGACTGCGCTGGGCGTGGGACTGGCAAGCTCTATCCGCGGCCGCCATCCGATATTGGACGGCTTCGGCATGATTGCCTTTGCATCCTTGTTGCCGATGCTGTTTGTCATGGTTTACGGCATCTGGGTCATAAGCTGATGATGGAGCATTTCAATCTGTTCTTTGGGACGCTTCTGGAGACGCTGCGCGATGTAACACCGATTGTTGCGGTGCTCGCCGTATTCCAGTTTCTGGTGCTGCGCGGACCGCTGGTTGAACCGTTCAGGGTGATACGCGGCTTTGTCTATGTGATTGCGGGACTGGCACTGTTCCTGATGGGGCTGCAGGAAGTCATATTCCCGCTTGGTGAGGTGATGGCCGAGCAGCTGACCGATCCGGTCTTTCTGTTTGAGGCGCCAGACAGCTTTTCCGGCAGCGTGCAGTGGCAGCACTACGGCTGGGTCTATGCTTTTGCTTTTGCCATCGGGCTTTCGACCACTTTGGCCGAGCCTGCTCTGATTGCTGTCGGCATGATGGCACAACAGGTATCCGGCGGCTCAATCTCGGCCTGGGGTCTCCGTATGGCGGTATCCATTGGTGTTGCAGTCGGGGTGGCAATCGGTTGCTACCGTATTGTTACCGGCACGGATATCTGGCTCTATATCATCGCAGCCTATGTAATTGTGTTGATACAGACGTTGTTTGCGCCGCGCATGATTATTCCATTGGCTTATGATTCCGGTGGTGTGACAACATCCACGGTCACGGTGCCACTTTTGGCGGCGCTTGGCCTTGGGTTGGCATCGTCAATTCCGGGACGCAGTCCGCTGATTGACGGCTTTGGTCTGATTGCTTTTGCCAGCGTGTTCCCGATTATCAGCGTATTAGCCTATGCTCAGATATCGGAATGGATAGAAAAGCGTGGACGGACAGAAGGAGGTGTATGATGCATTTTAAATTGATTATGGCCTTTGTGGATGATTCAAAGACCAAGGATATCATGGAGGCCGCACGAGAAGCCGGAGCCACAGGCGCAACCGTGATTGGCGATGCGCGTGGCGAGGGACTGAGGCCGAAGCGGACGTTTTTCGGGCTGACCATGGAGGCGCAAAGAGACATGCTGCTTTTCCTTGTCGAGGAACATCTGAGTCGGAAGGTGCTCGAACATATTGCCGAGGTGGGAGGCTTTGACATTAACCCGAGCCAAGGAGTAGCGCTGCAACTGGATGTGGAGGATACGATCGGGCTGAAAAAGCAGATCAAGACCATCATGGAAGAAGTGGAGGACGAGTTATGAGTGCGGACGAGAAAGAGGGGAAGCTGACGCTGCGCGTCAGCGATGTTATGAAATCGCAATATGACCTGGTCGAAGGCACGGCAACAGTCAGCGATGCGCTGAATAAGATGGAACATGTGGAAACCAAATGCCTGATTGTCAACAAACGCCATGCCGATGACGAATACGGCATAGTCGTTATTGCGGATATTGCACAGCAGGTGCTCGCTAGGAACTGTTCACCGGACAGGGTGAGCATCTACGAAGTCATGACGAAACCGGCCGTTACTGTTCATCCGGGCATGGATATTCGTCATGCCAGCGCGATGTTCGGGCGTCTTGGCCTCTCACGTGCACCGGTTGTGGATCATGACGGAACGGTTATTGGTATCGTCAGCTACACCGATATGGTCATGAAGGGATTACTGAAACTGGTATGAACGGCTTGGAGTGAGCCTGCATTCAAGGCGGGTGCTTAAATGCCGTCTGATAGCAGCCCTTTTGTGTGTGCCGGTTTCGAACATCGCAAGCGCCAAGGATGTCCGCTACATTGATGCAGTCGCCGTGATGACGGATACGGATAATGCCGGCCAGCAGGGCTATGGCTTGGTACGGTGATATTTATTCCACTGCCGAATAGCATGAGAAGCGGGTAAATCCGATACTCAGAACTGGCAGGTCCTGGTTCAACCCGATCTATTTTAACCCGGTACCCATTAGATTTATCCCCTTGGTAGGCTTTGAAGGATCCGAGCTTTCCTAATCAAAA
>JBHHXG010000132.1:0-2565 GCA_046756985.1 Mariprofundaceae bacterium
TGTCTGGCTTCCAGTTCTTCCCAGCGCGCATAGGCTTTGGTGAGATTCTCTTCCAGATCAGATAACCGCTGCTTATCTTTTTGAAAACCCTCGGGATCGTTGCGGAAATAATCCGGATCACAGAATCGCGCTTCAATCTCAGCCTTTTCTGATTCCATCGTCTCTATCTCGCCGGGCAGTGCATCCAGTTCCCGTTGTTCCTTGTACGACAATTTCGCTCTGGTTTTGGCCTGTTTTGCTACTTTTTTATCACTTTTTATCCGTTTTTCCGTCTTTTTTGTCTCTTTTTGCTCATTTTGTCGGACTTTCCACGCCTGATAATCCGAATAGCCGCCCTCAATCGGAATAATCTTGCCACCCCCCTCAAAGGCCAGTACCCGTGATGCCACCCGGTCCATGAAGGCGCGATCATGGCTGACCAGAATCACCGTACCGTCATAACGCGCCAGGGCTTGTTCGAGAACAGCCAGCGTGCCGATATCCAGATCATTGGTCGGCTCATCGAGCACCAGCAGATTGGCAGGCTCCAAAAGCAGCTTCGCCAGCATCAGCCGTCCGCGTTCTCCACCGGAAAGTGCTGCTACCCGCGAATGCAGGCGCTCCTTATCAAACAAAAAATCCTGCATGTAGGACACGACATGGCGCGGTTCATGCCCGCCGATATGTACATAATTGCCGCCACCCGGCAGCAAGATGTCTTTCAGCTTGCTTTCAGGGTTTAGTTCCCGCATCTGTGTCAGAAACGCCGGGGCAAGGCGCACGCCATGGCGGACACGGCCCGAATCCGGTTTTAGATCACCGAGCAAAATCTTCAGTAGCGTGGTCTTGCCAATACCGTTCGGACCGATCAGACCCACTCGGTCGCCTGCCATGATCTTGTGATTGAACCCGCGCACGATCTCTGTATCGCCAAAGGCATGTGAGACTTCGATAGCCTCCATCAGCATCTTGCCCGGCTTGACGCCGCAGGCGACGCGCAGTTCGACATTACCACCGCGCAAACGACGTGCGGAACGCTGCCGTCGCAAATCCTCCAGTGCCCGCGCGCGGCCCTCATTGCGTGTCCTGCGTGCCGGAATACCCTGCCTGATCCAGCGCTCTTCACCGGCCAGCAAACGGTCGAACTTGCGATGTTGCCGCTCTTCCACCTCCAGCATCTCAGCCTTTTTCTCCAGATATTCGGCATAGTTGCACGGGAAATGCGTCAGATGGCCGCGGTCCAGCTCGATAATCTCCTCTGCCACGGCATCAAGAAAATAGCGGTCATGCGTGATGAACACCACCGAGCCGGAAAAAGCGGCAACAAAGTCCTCCAGCCATTCAATCGACGCTATATCGAGATGATTGGTCGGCTCATCGAGCAGCAGCACATCGGGTTCCGCCACAACGGCGCGCGCCAATGCCACGCGACGGAGCCAGCCGCCGGAGAGTTCGCCTACATCACGCTCCGCATCCAGTTTCAGTCTGGAAATCGCCGTTTCGATGCGGGCATGGAACTGCCAGGCGCCGGTGCGTTCGAGTTCCGATTGCAATGTATCAACCTGTTTCAGTACAATATCAGTCGCATCGCTTTCAAGCTGAAGCAGGGCCGCGTGATAATCTTCCAGCGTCTGAGCCACATCGCCAAGGCCCTCTGCCACGGCATGGAATACGCTCTGCCCCGCCTCAAACTTCGGTTCCTGCGGCAAATAGGCAACCGTAACCCCCTTGCGCAGTGTAATGTCACCGCTATCGGCCTCCATCAGAGCCGCCATGATCTTCAGTAATGTGGACTTGCCCTCGCCGTTTCTGCCAATCAGGCCGATGCGCACACCGCGGTTGATGGTTAGCGATATATCATCAAGCAGCACCTGCGGCCCGAAGGCCTTGTCGAGATGGTTCAGTGTCATCACAGGCATGGGCAAATCGTAACCGCTTATCTGTCTTAAATACCAGTAGCACGCATCCAAAACACCGGCAAAACAGCTATAATTGGGATGCAGGGGATTCCAGAATGGAGTCCCAGCGGAGGTGTGTTATGGGTATTGCAACTACCGTCAAATACTACCTGGAATCGCACAATGTGGAGTATGAGACAATCCCGCACCCGCACACCGGATCAAGTATGGAAACGGCAGAAGCAGCACATATTTCAGGAAATCAGCTGGCCAAAAGCCTGATCCTGAAAGATGACAAGGGCTATGTCATGGCCGTGCTGCCTGCCAGCCATCATCTTGATATTGGCCATTTGTGCGGGCTGTTGCACCGTGACCTGAAAATGGCAGATGAAGCGGAACTGGTCGATTTGTTCTCAGATTGCGAGCCGGGCGCTATTCCCCCGCTTGGGGAGGCCTACCATATTGATACGGCCCTTGAACAGAGCCTGACCCGTTCTCCGGACATCTACCTTGAGGCTGGAGATCACAATGAAGTGATTCACCTTGAGGGCAAATGCTTCCAGCAACTTCAGGGAAAGGCCAGACGCGGGACGTTCAGCCATCATATTGGGTGAGCCATGATCAGCGGGGCAATCCCCGCTGATTTGATTTTATCTCCACGATGTAATGGAAAGGTCTATACTTACCC
>JBHHXG010000133.1:0-2454 GCA_046756985.1 Mariprofundaceae bacterium
ATGCCGTGCCGGAACTGGTGAATGATGCCGGCTGCGGCGGTTGGTTTGATCTCAGACGTGTGCACAATATGGAGCCGGGCATGAGTCCGATGCAGATCTGGTGTAACGAGGCGCAGGAACGTTACGTGATGGCGATTGCACCGGAACTACTGCCGCGGTTCGAGGCGCTTTGTACGCGTGAACGCTGCCCGTTTGCGGTATTGGGCGAGGCCACCAAAGACGGACAGTTAACCGTTGTGGATCCTCATTTTGATAACAAGCCGGTTGATCTGCCGCTTTCCGTTCTTTTAGGGAAAGCACCGAAGATGATACGCACCGTTGAACATATAGAGCCACAGATTGAGCCCCTGGATTGCGGTGCGATTGATGTCGTAGAGGCTGCATGCCGTGTGTTGCGTCTGCCGGCAGTCGCCAGCAAGGAGTTTCTGATCACGATCGGCGATCGTACGGTAACGGGCCTGGTGGCCCGCGATCAGATGGTGGGGCCGTGGCAGGTTCCGGTCGCCGATGTGGCTGTGACGGCAACGGATTATGAAGGCTATAGTGGTGAAGCCATGAGTATGGGTGAACGCACGCCTGCGGCCGTGCTTGATGCCGCTGCATCCGGGCGCATGGCGGTCGGTGAGGCATTAACTAATATTGCTGCAGCCTCGATTGGCAGGATCGGCGATGTGAAATTATCAGCCAACTGGATGGCGGCCTGCGGACATCCGGGCGAGGATGCGAAGCTTTATGACACCGTTAAAGCCGTCGGCATAGATCTGTGTCCGGCACTCGGCATATCTATTCCAGTGGGCAAGGATTCGTTGTCGATGAAAACAGTCTGGAAGGCGGATGGTGGGGATCATGGCGCCGAAAAGCGGGAGATGGTCTCTCCTGTTTCCCTGATTATCTCCGCTTTTGCGCCGGTGACAGATGTGCGCAGCACGCTGACGCCTCAGTTGCGAAAGGATCAGGATTGCGGCGAAACGGATTTGCTGCTGATTGATTTGGGCGATGGACAGCATCGGCTGGGTGGTTCGGCGCTGGCTCAGGTTTATGGAAAGACGGGTGAAACAGCACCTGATCTGGATAATGCGTATCAGTTCAGGTCATTTTTCGATGTAATCCAGCGCTTGAACCGCGAAGGGCTTATTCTGGCCTATCATGACCGCTCTGATGGCGGCCTGTTCGTGACTGTTTGTGAAATGGCCTTTGCCGGCAGAACCGGCGTGCATGTGCATCTTGATGCGCTCGGACATGATGAAATCGGCAGTATGTTTGCTGAGGAACTGGGGGCCGTGGTCCAAATCCGGCGGGCCGATCGCGAAAAGGTATTATCGCATCTGGCCGATGCCGGACTTGCACATGTCACGCATGTGATTGGTGAGTTGCGTGATGATGGGCATGTTATCTTCACCTGTCAGAACAGGACCGTCATTGAAGAACATGTGCAATCCCTGCATCAGGTGTGGGCGGAAACGTCATACCGCTTGCAGGCGATTCGAGACAATCCGGACTGTGCGCATGAAGCCTTCGAGGCGGTCGCCGAGAAGAACGACCGAGGCCTGTTTGTCGAACCGGGCTTTGACCTGGCTGAAAACATTTGTTCTTCCTATATAAACAGTATAAGACCGAAGGTGGCCATCCTCAGAGAACAGGGTGTGAACGGGCAGGTTGAAATGGCAGCGGCATTTGATCGCGCCGGATTTGAATGCGTGGATGTGCATATGTCCGACATCATTGATGGGCGCAGGGTGTTGTCTGATTTTCAGGGCCTTGCCGCCTGTGGCGGGTTTTCGTTTGGTGATGTGCTCGGTGCAGGGCGCGGCTGGGCCGGCTCGATTCTATTTAATGCCAGAGCAAGAGATGAATTTGATGCTTTCTTCCATCGTCATGATTCATTTGCTCTGGGGGTGTGCAATGGTTGCCAGATGATGTCGGCTCTCAAGGATATGATTCCGGGCGCACAACACTGGCCGGGTTTTGAGCGCAATCGTTCCGAACAGTTTGAAGCGCGGCTGCTGATGGTTGAAGTCATGGAATCACCATCGATTTTCATGCAGGGCATGGAAGGCTCAAAACTGCCGCTGGTGGTCGCGCATGGTGAGGGCAGGGCCAGCTTTGCCGGTGATGCGGACAGAAAGAGGGCCCATGTGGCCTTGCGCTATATTGATGCGAAAGGGCAAGCTGCGCGGACTTATCCGTATAATCCGAACGGTTCGCCGGATGGTATCACAGGCCTGACAACCCCGGACGGACGCTTTACAATCATGATGCCGCATCCGGAGCGGCTGTTCCGCACGGTGCAGTATTCATGGCACCCGGATGAGTGGGGAGAGGACGGGCCGTGGATGCGCATGTTCCGCAATGCGCGCAAGTGGGTGGATTAGCCTTGTTTTTGTGGCGTTGGTACAACCCTTCTGATACCGTTCCCGCCCGTTGTGACTAAACCAAATACACGTTTCGTTTTTG
>JBHHXG010000134.1:0-2442 GCA_046756985.1 Mariprofundaceae bacterium
CCTTTACCGATGAAGCAGGCAATGCTATCTGCTGGGCAACCAGTGGCGCTTCCGGTTTTAAGGGTTCCCGTAAGAGCACGCCGTTTGCCGCGCAGATTGCAGCTGAAGAAGCCGCCCGCAAGGCGATGGATCACGGCGTCAAAAATGTGTCTGTGCTTGTTCGGGGCCCCGGTTCGGGTCGTGAGTCGGCACTTCGGGCCATTGCCGCTGTTGGCCTGAATGTCACCACCATTCGTGACGTAACCCCCATTCCCCATAACGGCTGCCGCCCTCCGAAGCGGCGCCGCGTTTAGGAGAGGCTGACTATGGCACGTTATCTGGAAGCCAAGTGCCGCCTGTGCAGGCGCGAAGGTGAAAAGCTTTATCTGAAGGGAAGCAAATGCTACTCGGACAAGTGCCCGATTGAGCGCCGTCCGTATCCGCCTGGCATGCATGGCCAGAACCGCCGTATCAAAATTTCGGATTATGGTACGCAGCTACGCGAGAAGCAGAAGGTTAAGCGTATTTATGGCCTGCAGGAACAGCAGTTCCGTAAATATTTCCAGGTTGCTGACCGTATGCCCGGCGTAACCGGCCTGAATCTGCTGCAGTTGCTTGAATCGCGGCTGGACAATGTGATTTACCGCATGGGCCTTGCCTCTTCACGTACCGAAGCGCGACAGCTGGTCCGGCACAAACTGGTGAAGGTGGATGGCGGTATCGCCAATATCCCGTCTTTTCGTGTACGGGTTGGTTCCCGTATTGAGTTGGCTGATGCATCCAAGGAACATCTGCGTGTGAATGCTGCTACCGAGGCTGCTGGTGATCGCGGCACTGCCGAGTGGATGGATGTTGATCTGCCAAGCAGGCAGGGCGTGTATCGTGAGCTTCCTGTCCGCGAACAGCTTGAGTCCGGTATCCGTGAACAGCTGATTGTTGAACTCTATTCCAAGTAAGCCCTGAGGTCTGACTGATGAATCTGATTAAGCCACGTAGCATTGATGTCGAGGAAATCGTTCCAGGGCGCTCTGCAAAGATTGTATTTGAGCCGCTGGAGCGCGGGTACGGCACAACGGTCGGTAACGGCCTGCGTCGTATGCTGCTTTCATCGCTGTCTGGCAGCGCAGTGACTTCTGTAACGTTTGATGGTGTCATGCATGAGTTTGATACCATCAAGGGTGTGCGCGAGGATGTGCTTGATATCATCCTGTCACTGAAAGAACTGGAAATCAGAATGGAAGGCGATGGGCCCGCCAGACTGTCTCTGGATATGAAGGGTCCTGCCGTGGTGACGGCTGCCGACATCCAGTGTCCGGCAGGCCTGCTGGTGCTCAACCCGGAGCTGGTGCTGGCTCATCTGAATGATGATGGCCATCTGAAGTTCGAGGCGGTTGTTGAGAAGGGACGCGGCTATGTGCCGGTGCATGAGCGTGAGCAGCAGGATCATCCGATTGGCACATTGCTGGTGGATGCATCCTTTTCTCCGATTCTGCGCGTTGCTACAAGGATCGAACAGGCTCGCGTCGGTCAGAAGACCAACTATGACAAGCTGATCATGGAAGTTGAAACCGATGGTTCGTTAACGCCTGAAGAAGCCATTGGTCAGGCTGCACGCATCATTCAGGACCAACTGGCCGTATTTGCTGATTTCACGGCGCTGGAAGACATAACTGAGCCGGAAGAGGAAGATACCGGTCTTGAGGACATTCTGGCGCAGCCGATTGATCATCTTGATCTGTCCGTGCGTTCGATGAATTGCCTGAAGAGTGATGATATTTTCCGCGTTGGAGATCTGGTGCAGCGTAGCGAGCAGCAGATGCTGCGTACGCCGAATTTTGGACGCAAATCCCTGAATGAAATCAAGGAAGTGCTTGAGAACATGGGACTCGGGCTGGGCATGAAGCTTGACAACTGGCCGCCACAGAATCAGGGCGAAGCCAGCACCGACGCCTGAGGGTTGGTAAAGAGGTATATGCAAAATGAGACATCGTAAGCATCATGGTTCTCTTGGTCTGGTCAGTGGCCACCGCCGTGCTGTACTGGCCAATCTGGCCACAGCGCTGCTGGAGCACGGGCGTATCAAGACGACCGAGGCCAAGGCGCGCGCCGTTCGTCCCTATGTTGAGAAGCTGATTACGCTGGGCAAGCGTGGCGATTTGCATGCACGCCGTCAGGTGCTGGCGAAATTGCGTCACCGTCCGATTGTGGACCGTCTGTTCAATGACGTGGCTCCCGGTTACAGCGAGCGTGAGGGCGGCTACACCCGCATGATCAAGACCGGTTTCCGCGTTGGTGATGCTGCAAATATGGCCATTATTGAGCTGGTCGAGCAGGGCACGGTAACCAAGAAAAAGAAAGCCAAGCCGAAGGCTGCTGCAAAGAAGGTCGAGGCCAAGCCAGAGGCCAAAGCAGAAGCCAAGCCTGAAGAGAAGGCAGAGGAAAAGGCCGAAGCCAAGGAAGAGG
>JBHHXG010000135.1:0-2411 GCA_046756985.1 Mariprofundaceae bacterium
TGGCAAGCTCCGGGTTGCTGAACAGATCATTTTCTCCGAGCAGTTCTCCGTCAGGAGCGTGCATACGCCGACATTCGGGTTCGGCGGTCAGGATGGGTTCCAGAAGATGAATGAATGAAGCCTGCAAGGCATTCAGCCGGATGCCGTCGCGGGCTGCCTGCATAGAGGGAACCAGCACCTCGCGTATCGGTAATTGTCCATGATGGTGGTGTGCCGTAAACAGCATGGCCAGCAACGAAGGGGTCGCGATGGATGCGCGGCCGATATGGAAGGTCTGAACGGCATCACCAAAATCAATGGGAATAGCTCTGAAATCGGGTGCTGACAATGTCCCGGTGCTTGCTATGGGCATGCGCGCAAAGCCGTCATACAGCAGCGATTTTCCGTTTTGCTCGTGCAATAATAGAAAACCGCCGCCGCCGGCATCGGTCAGCACCGGTTCGGCGATAAATGATGTGCAGACCGCGGCCATGGCTGCATCCACGGCATTGCCGCCTTCGCGCAATATAAGGGCGCCGGCTTCAGCCGTAGCAGGGTGGCCTGCGGCAACCATTCCCCCGGAAGAGGCGGTCATTTTCCTGATGCTTGTTTGCGGACGATAAAGCCCTTGATGTGCATGGATTTGTCAATTTTCTGCAGGGTCTGCTTTGCCTGGTCACGGCTTGTCATGGGACCGGTCCAGACAGCGTGCATGTTATTGCTCCTGGGTTCGATATGCGCGCTCCATCCAGCTTTATGTACGCGATCGGCCAGTGATTTGGCTCTGGAGCGATCCCTGAAGGCGCCAAGCTGGACATAGTACCCGCCTGCCCAGGGTTTGATGGCAGGGGGAAAACTCTTCCTGGATGTCGTCGTTGCCGCCTGTGTTTTTGCTACGCTGTTTTCACTGCGTTGCACAGGATGAGTTGGTTCGGGTGTCATGCCGGGATCCGGTTTCTTTGCCGGTACGGCCTTTTGAGGGAGATGGTAGGTTTCGCTGCTGGCTGATGCTGCCTGCTGATCTTCTGTCTTGTCCGGTGCAGACATATCTGATGAAAACAGGCCGGGCCAGATCAAAGCTATGACAATCAGCCCTATACAGACTGCAGAAACAGACCACGCCATTCTGCGTTCCTGCAGACCGGCAACCCAGCCGCGTGCATTTTTATCCGTGCTCATGAAATATCCTGCGTGGCATGGCTGTTGCAGCCTGGTCAGCCCAGAAGTGCATCAAGCTTTCCGGCAAAGCTGTCGTAACGGAACGGTTTTTCCAGAATGTTCATCTCCCTGTCAGGGAAGCGATCATACAAATCTTCAGGGTAACCGGTCACAAACAGTACCCGGTTCAATAACTCAGGATTGACATGCTCCAGGCTATTATAGATTTCATCGCCACTGAGCTTGGGGATGCGTACGTCCAGCAAAATAGCGTTGTACTGATCACCGTTGGTACTTAGCTCAAACAGACCTCGCACCGGATCGCTCATCGCCTTGATATCGCTGTGCAGGCCTTTCTCGCTGACATAGCGGTTCAGAAATGCTGCCACGATACTTTGTACGGTGTCTTCATCATCAACAACCAGGACCTTCATTGTGGTGCTCATTTTTTTCTCCTCTTCATCGTCGACATGACGCAGGCAGCGCTAACCAGCCGACTCCAGTGTAGCGATGATCATCTCCAGATTCTGTACTGCTTTGTGGCTGGATTCGGCCATGCGGCGATTATTGCTGGCCGCTGCCTCATCACGCCGCCGTTGCAATTCCGGCAGGCGTTGCTTCAGTGCAGGCATAAAATGACCATTGCTGATGAAATTGGGACAGAGCAGACATGCGTCGAGAAGATAACAGGGTGAAGACTTCTGGCAGAAGCCAAGCGAGTGAACCTGCAGGTTGCTGCTTTCGAGCATTTGATCACGCGGCAGATCGGAGTTTTCGGCATCTCTGATCACCAGGTTGCCCTGACAATCGACCATCATGCCCTCAAATTGTGATGTCCTTTCCTCTCTGTCACGCAACTGCCATGCATTGCAGCTGTCCTGACGAACTCCCGGCCATTGCCACAAAAACAGTTCAGCTGCATAGCGAACTTGCGCATCCACATCATGCGTATTTAGCCAGTCGGCGACGAGTTTGGCTGCGTGGCCCGCCGGCGTCTGCTCATGTGAAGCAAAATCCATCTGATGACCGGCATGCAGGCGCAGTACTGGAATGCCATGTTGCGATTTTTCGGAATCGCTGGTCAGGCTGACGGCAACCTTTTCCATTTCGCCGCCGCCAAACGGTATATCACATGGGTATTCCCCCAGAAATATTTCAATGCTGGGGTCATCCGGGCGCATTTGAAACAGTTGTTGTTCGTTCATGTCATCTCTCTCATGCAAACCGGGTGTATAGCATATTTCTGCCGCCAGCAAAAGGCGTAGAAGCGGCAC
>JBHHXG010000136.1:0-2411 GCA_046756985.1 Mariprofundaceae bacterium
CCCTGCCGGTACAGGCGCTCGTGTTCTGGTATTTCGGCCTGTACCGGGGTATATGGCGTTTTGCTTCCATTCCCGACCTGCTGCGCATTTTGAGGGCGGTGCTGTTCGGAACAGCATTGACCTTTGTGGCCATGTTCGTCTGGCAGCGCCTGGAAAGTGTGCCGCGCTCCGTGCTGGTGCTGTATCCGGTGATTCTGGTGCTGACACTGGCTGCGCCCCGCATGCTTTATCGCTGGCTGAAGGATCATCGGCTCGATTTGAGGAGCAACGAGCGCAAACGCGCGCTGCTGATCGGTGCCGGGCGCGCGGGGGAGTTGCTGGTGCGCGACCTGTTGAAGGCCGGACCATACGAACCCGTGGGGTTTCTTGATGATGCCGAGCGAAGGCAGGGGCAGGAGATTCACGGCGTGCGCGTGATTGGCGGGATCTCCGCTCTGGAGAAGACGGTTGAGAAGCTGGGTGTTGAAGTCGTGCTGCTGAGCATGCCTTCCGCATCGCATCGCGTCATTCACTCGGTAGTGGAAAAATGTCAGCAACTGGATGTGCCCTGCCGCACATTGCCCTCGGTTGCCGACCTGGCCGATGGACGGGTTGAAGTTTCAAGCCTGCGACAGGTACAGATTGAAGATCTTTTGGGCAGAGATGTTGTTCAGATGGACGATGCTCCGCTTCAGCAGTTAATGTTGGATAAATGCATCTTGGTGACGGGCGCCGGCGGCTCCATCGGTTCAGAGCTGTGCCGTCAGGTGATGCGATACGGGCCGGCGCGGCTAATCATGGTTGATCATGGTGAATTCAATCTATATCGCATCGAAGCCGAGATGCGCAAACGCTTCCCGGCAGACATGGTCATCGTTTTGCTGGGCGATATCCGGGACGAGACGCGTATGCGCTGGCTGTTTGAGACTTACAGTCCACAGATAATTTTCAATGCCGCTGCCTACAAACATGTGCCACTGGTGGAGGAAAACCCGGCGGAAGGCGTGAAAACCAACATCTTCGGCACATGCCAGCTTGCTGATATGGCCGTGGAATTTGATGCGCAGAAATTTGTGCAGATTTCAACGGACAAGGCAGTCAATCCGGCCAATATCATGGGCGCGACCAAGCGTGCCGCGGAAATCTATTGCCAGAACATGAATGCAAGAACAGCACAGACTGCCTTTGTCACGACGCGTTTTGGCAATGTGCTGGGTTCGGCCGGCTCTGTCGTGCCGTTGTTCCGCGAACAGATTGAGCATGGCGGGCCGGTGACGGTGACGCATCCGGAGATGACCCGCTATTTCATGACCATTCCGGAGGCGGTAAGCCTGATTCTGCAGGCCGGGGCGATGGGTGAGGGTGGAGAAATCTTTGTGCTGGATATGGGTGAGCCGGTACGCATTGCCGATCTGGCCGAGCAAATGATCCGCCTTTCGGGACTTACGCCGGGTGAGGATATCGAGATTGTCTATACCGGCCTGCGCCCGGGAGAAAAGCTGTATGAGGAACTGTTCCATGCTTCTGAATCTTTGAAAACAACTACACACCCCCAGATCATGTTGTCAGCCAGCCGTGAAACAGACTGGGATCAGCTGCAGTCACTGCTGAAGAAACTACGCGCAGCCTGTGCCAATCGCGAACTGGATCAGTTAAAAACAGCACTGCAAGAGCTGGTACCGGAATACGGACCCGAGCCTGCACAGTCTGCTTCCTCTACCGGAGCAGTGCTGCACTGAACAGCCATCCCGTGCTGGTTGATGTAGCGGTGTTTGCACCGCTTTCCGGTACATATACATACATCTGGCCCAAATCGCTTGGCACGCCCGAGGCAGGCATCCGGGTACTGGTGCCATTTGGCCGAGGCAGGCGGATCGGCGTTATTACCGGATTGGCAGATCAACAGCAGCCGGATATATCGCTGAAGCCTGTGTATGACCGGCTGGATGCCTCGCCACCCTATAACACAAAGAGGCAGGCATGGCTGGCGCGCCTGCAGCGCTATTATCTGGCGGCTCCGGGCGAGGCATGGGAGACGGCGCTGTCCTGGGCCGGGATAGATGAAAAACGGCGTTATCGCTGCCTGGACAGAGAGGCATTGCAGCTTATGAGTCCCGCCCTGGCCACAGGCTTCCGGACGAAGGCCGCGGTTTCCCTGCAGACCCTTCGCCGCCGCTGTCCCTCGGAGCCGGTTCAGCATGTACTGCATGCGGCACTTGTTTCTGGCGTGGTGGAAGAGGTCGTTCCATCGGCAGAGTTGCTTCCACACGATACCTTTGCAGCCGAGGTGCGGCCTGTGTCGCTTCTTCCCACGCAGGCGCATGCCTTAAAGCAGATTGTGGATGCGAAGGGCCGGTTTCGGCCCTTTCTGCTGTTTGGCTGCACCGGTTCGGGCAAGACAGAGGTCTATATCCAGGCTGCCGAGACAATGG
>JBHHXG010000137.1:0-2405 GCA_046756985.1 Mariprofundaceae bacterium
GCCTTGTATCATCCACACTATTAACACTGTTTGTTTTACCCTGCCTCTATGAGCGTTTTAGCAAGAGCCACATCGCGATTAAGGAAGGAAGGTAATATGGTACGCAGTATTTCTTTTGGAATAATTGTTTTGGTTGGCATTTCATTTGGACTTACAGGATGTGGGAAGTGGAAGCCACTGAATCACAGTATTGGCAAACATAGCCAACATCACCATGGCACAGGTGCAAGAGAGCACAAGAAAGAAGACCCCGATGACTAACAGCAGGCCTGGTGTAGAGGGTTGCTTCTGCCGGAGCAGCTCTCTACCAGCTTTGAACTGGTTTCAGTCTTTGAAGATAGCGGCAAATGCTAACAGGAGTATATTAGTGGGGCATAACCACCGAGCCTGTAAATCCTTCTGTGTAAATTCCCAACTCAGAATCTCTCCGGCATTCTGTCCGGAAACTCGATCATAAAACGGTTCAGCGCGGCTTTCCAGTCACGAATGGGTTTAGTCCATTTTTTCGATGCAGCCTCAATGGCCAGATAGACCACCTTCATGGCCGCCTTGTCACTGGGAAAGACCTTGCGGTTCTTGATGGCCTTGCGGATCACGCTGTTCAGCGATTCAATCGCATTGGTGGTGTAAATGACCTTCCGGATTTCGTCCGGATATTCAAACAGCGTGATCAGATTGACCCAATGCCGACGCCACATCTGGCTGATGGAGGGATATTTGCCGTCCCACCCATTGGCAAAGGCATCCAGTTCCTGTTCAGCTTCTTCCACGCTGACGGCCCGGTAGATTTTACGCAGGTCAGCCGCCACCTTTTTGCGATCCTTCCAGCTCACAAAACGTAGCGAGTTGCGCACCATATGGACGATGCATAACTGTACCTTCGTCTGTGGAAACACCGCATTAATGGCATCTGGAAACCCCGTCAGACCATCCACGCAAGCAATGAAGATATCCTTTACGCCGCGTGTCTTTAACTCGGTCAATACGGACAGCCAGAACTTGGCGCCCTCGTTCTCTTGAAGCCACAGGCCCAGCACTTCCTTCTCGCCCTCCAGATTGATGCCCAGGGCAATATAAATGGCCTTGTTGATCACCCGCTTGTCCTGCCGGACCTTGGCCATGATGCAGTCCAGGTAGACGATCGGATAAAGCTCGTCCAAAGGCCGGTTCTGCCAGGCTATGACCTTTTCCAGCACTGCCTCGGTGACTTTGGATATCAGACCGGCTGACACCCTGGCTCCGTACATCTCCTCAAAGGCTGCCACAATATCCCGTGTGCTCATGCCCTTGGCATACAGGGCCAATATCTGATCGTCAAAATGCGTCAGACGGCTCTGGCCTTTTTCCACCAGTTGAGGTTCAAAACTCGATTGACGGTCCCGTGGAACTTCAATCTCCACTTCTCCATGATCGCCAATCAAACGCTTGCTGGAATAACCGTTGCGGCTGTTAGCCGACTCGCTGCGCTCATGGCGGCCATAGCCAAGATGATCCTCCATCTCCGCCCCAAGCGCTGCCTCAACCGTTATCTTTGTCAGTTCACGGCTAAGGTCCGATAAATCTTTCTCGGTCTTGATGTGTTTGGCCAGTTCCCTGGCCAATGCCTCCAGTTGAGGCCGTTGCTTCTCCTTACTCATAAATGCTCTCCTTTCTCAGTTTCTGCTGAGTTAAGCATTTACACAGTTGGATTTACAGTCTCTATCATCCGGCCCAGCTTGTGAACAAAATCCTCCGATCCGCAAGGCAGGCCTTTTTCAACATGTGACCGTAACAGTTGTATCTTGTCAGCATCATCTTCGGCAGACAACCAGGACGACCAGTCTGCAATAGCGCTAAACTGATTCGCCCACGCTTTCTTGCCGATCAACACTGAATCCCTCCGCAGCCCGCAGTGCGCCGCAGCGCTCGACCAACGGTAGTCCTCGGCCCTGGCCACCATCTTCACCCGAACCGGATTCCTCTCCACATAACGAATGGCCGCCCACAGATATGTCTCATCCAGCGGCGAAGAAAAAAAGCGCCCCTGCCATAAATGTCCCTTCCAGCCGCGTTCCCGGTTAACTCGTTGGGCATAGCGCATATGCAAGGGCTTCAATACGCGTTGCAATCCGTCATCCGTATTCGGCACGGCCACAAGGTGAATTGACTGTTCATCAGGCAATAGGCCAGAACGTCAACGGCATGCCGCTTACAGTATTCCTGCAACCACTCCAGATACGCCCGTCGATCTTCATCCGTGAAGAATACATCCTCACGGCGATTGCCTCGCCGGGTGATGTGATGAGGCACGCCTGCAAATACCGCTCTGGCTAACCTCGGCATGCACCGATCTTAGCATAGGAAAAGGGTAGTGAACTAGCCCGGTTTTAACGGACACCTAAAATGGGGGACATGCCATTGGAGGT
>JBHHXG010000138.1:0-2368 GCA_046756985.1 Mariprofundaceae bacterium
GCGCGGCAGAGTTCCCGCATCAAGGGCGTGGCCACTTCAAAATAGCCGGCAACAATATCGTCAATGTCATCGGCAATGATCAGTTCAGTGGCAATCGGTGCAATGGCGATGAAATCCTTGCGCCGAATGTCTTCGATCAGCGGATGTTCGGGATCAAAGCCCTTGGGCGCGCGTTTCAGGCTGTCGCCTCCGAGATGAAAAAACCTGGCAAAGCGCTCATCGTCGCGCGCATCTGTCCAGCGGGTCGGGTGGGCATCAATATAGTTGCGGATGCGTTTCAGTGTCGGTGTGTCCGGATGCCAGATGCCGACGCCGACAAAGGCCTGTTCAGACTCGATATGAACGTAATATCCCGGTGCATGCACATCCTTGCCCGCCTCGTGCCGGAACTGGATACCGATGTTAGTTTTGTACGGCAGCTTGTTTTTCGAAAAACGTATGTCGCGATAAACACGCATCAGCGAGCCGCCCGATTTGCTGGCCCTGGCGACAAAGTGGGGGCTTAGGCGGGCAAGCCGTGGTCGCATGGCGTCAATAAAGGCAAATGCCGGTTCGCGGACATGCTGTTCGTAGCGTGCCTTGTTGGCATTAAACCATTCACGGTTATTGTGCTGCGCCAGTTCGCGCAGAAAGGTGATGGTATGCTCGCTGAACATTATGGCATGGCCCTTAGTCCACGAAAGGGCCATGCTGCACGATTGGCTCGCCGTGCGGTTTGCCGAAACACCACATCGCCCGGCATCCCGAATCTGTGACTATCGTCAGTGAATCTTCGTCCTCCGCATAGGCTGCTTCACCGGCATTCAACGGCATGCCGTCCACTTCCGCCTCTCCTTCAACCAGATACACCAGCCCGTGGTAGTCAGCGGGGATATCCTTTGCCAGCGTTGTTCCTGCAGGCATGGCTATATCGTGATATTCTACCGGTGTGTGTAGCTTTATCGGACCGGATTCACCGACGATGGACCTTGTTATAACATCGTTATCACTATGTTCAGGAATATCCCCGGCCTCCACCTGCTGATAATCGGGGGGAGTGGATTTCAGGCTTTTTGGCAAATTGATCCACAGCTGAATGCCGGCCGCATGTCCGTCCGGTATCTCCGAATGCACAATGCCGGAACCGGCTGTAAAGCGTTGCGCGCCGCCGGCATGAATCGTGCCGTTGTTGCCGAGGTTGTCGGTGTGCCGCATACCGCCGTCGAACAGGTAGGTGATGGCCTCGAAACCGCGGTGCGGATGATCAGGGAACCCACCCTGTTTGATATCGAAATGATCCCACAGTACAAATGGATCGAAATTGCGAAGGCCGTGCACCGGCATCAGGCGTTTGACCGTGACGCCATCGCCTTCCGGTACTTCCATGGCCTTTTGTATGCGAATCATGGAGGTCATGGCTTCTCCCCAGGTGTTGTGCCTTGCCGGATGATGCAGAACATCGCTTTCGGTTCTTCATCCATCGTGCCTTGGTATTTGGCAGGGCGGATGGACTGCACACACATCTCCGGCTCAAAGATGGACCGGATGTTATCCGGGGAGAAACGGTTGGGCGGACCTTCCTCGCGAGTTTCCAGGTGGCTGAAACATTTGACCAGCAAATGTCCATTTGGAGTCAGTATGCGTTGAATGGTGTTCACATAGACCGGCCAGGACTCCGGTGGCAGGCAATGCAGACAGCCGCGATCAAAAATCAAATCAAACGGTCCGGTCAGCCCACTGTCCAGAATGTCATCCTGCTGGAAACGTACGGAACTGCCGGCTGCCTTACCCCGCGCCTGTGCCTTGGCGATGGCCGAGGATGCAAGGTCCGACCCGGTCACTTCAAAACCCATTTCGGCCAGTGCAATGGCCTGTGTGCCGGGACCGGTGCCAAGATCGAGCACGCGACCGCCATTTATCTGCAGTTCGGACAACGCTGCAGCGACATCGGGATCGAGTTCCGGGTAGAACCACGGCATGTCCTCGACATCGCCTTCACGATAGCGGGCCTCCCAGTCCTGCGGCATCTGTTCCAATTCGCCCATCTTAATAACTCCCAAGGGTTCTAATGAAGAACAATTTGGTCGCTTTTGCAAGCAGATCATAACACCAAGCCAGCCAATCCTCTCGTTAATGATCTATGATGCTTTACAGGAGTTCCAATGCGTGATGCTGAGCTATTGAACTGGATTGATCAGAATGCACCGCTTGCCAAGCTGTGTGATCGCGGCGGTTGGCCGGATGGTGCCACGCTGCGTATGGATATTTGCAGCAAGACGGACAGGGAATGGATTGCCGATATCTATTTTGAAGAGGTGCTTCAGGAAATGTCCGAGTGCGATCCCACGCGCACGGAACGCTGCGGCCAGTTTGCCATCCGCTTCGATGC
>JBHHXG010000139.1:0-2357 GCA_046756985.1 Mariprofundaceae bacterium
ACGAAGCTGCAACTGCTGGCCCCGATCGTGCGGGGGCGGAAGGGGGAGTTCCGGCGTGAGTTTGAACAGGCAGGACAGGAAGGCTTCGTACGCGTACGCGTTGATGGCGAGATGATGGCCATCGAGGATGTGCCATCGTTGGAAAAAAACAAAAAACACGATATCGAACTGGTGGTGGATCGGCTGGTGCTGCGCGACGGTATCCGCACCCGTCTGGCTGATTCGGTTGAAACAGCGCTGAAATTTGGCGACGGCATGTTGATTGCGCTGACGGGGGATGAGGCACAGGCATTCTCCGAACGGTTCGCCTGCCCGGACTGCGGTATTTCGTATCCGGAGATCGAACCGCGGCTGTTTTCATTCAATTCACCGGTGGGAGCCTGCCCGAAGTGTGACGGCATCGGCAGCCAGACGGTATTTGATCCCGAACTGGTGGTGCCGGATACTAGCCGTTCGCTAAAACAGGGCGCACTGGAACCGTGGGCAGGACGCGACATCTTCATGTATCCACAGATGATCCAGGCTGTGGCCGAGCATCTAAATGTGGATGTGCGTATGCCGTTTGCCGATCTGCCGGAACAAGCAAAACAGGTGATTCTTTATGGCTCCGGCAAGGAGAAGATGCGCTTCACTTTTTCAACGCCGACGCAGGATCGCATCATCGAGCGGCCGTTTGAAGGCGTAATCCCGAATCTTGAACGGCGTTACCACGAGTCAACCTCCGATGATGTGCGCGAGGAGCTGTCCCGCTATATCAATGCGGTGGACTGCCCGGCCTGCAGCGGTTCGCGCCTGAACAGGCCGGCCCGGCATGTGTTGATTGATGGAAAATCGCTGCCGGAGGTGGTGCGGATGCCGATGCGCCAGGCAAGGGAGTGGATCGAAACGCTATCGCTATCCGATCAGCAGCGGGCCATTGCCGAGAAGGTGCTGGAGGAAACCAGCTCCCGCATCGGATTTATGATTGAAGTCGGCCTGGACTACCTGTCACTGGATCGTACGGCAGGCACTTTGTCCGGTGGTGAGGGGCAGCGCATTCGTCTGGCGACTCAGATCGGATCGGCGCTTGTCGGCGTGCTGTATATTCTGGATGAGCCTTCCATCGGCCTGCACCAGCGTGACAATGACCGACTGCTGGCGACACTGAAGCGGTTGCGCGATATCGGTAATTCGGTACTGGTCGTCGAGCATGATGAGGATGCTATCCGCAATGCCGACTGGGTTATCGATATGGGGCCGCGTGCCGGGGAGCATGGTGGTGAGGTTCTCGCCAGTGGTCCGCTGGCCGAAATTCTTGGGTGTGAATCCTCGTTGACGGCCGAGTACCTATCTCGCCGCAGGCAGATTACCGTGCCGGAACGGCGTGAGATGCTGCCAAACCATCCGATGATCGGTGTTGTCGGTGCTTCAGAGCACAATCTGAAACAAGTTGAGGCATGTTTTCCCGTTTCGCATTTCAGCTGTGTAACGGGTGTTTCCGGCTCCGGCAAGTCCACGCTGACGATTGACACCCTTTATCGGGCCTTTGCCCGTACCAGGCGGCAGGTCACCGAACGCGTCGGGGCGCATGAGGCACTGATCGGTGAAGATTTGATCGACAAGGTGATTGATATTGACCAGAGCCCGATTGGCCGCACGCCGCGTTCCAATCCGGCCACCTACACCGGCGTGTTCACGCCGATTCGCGACCTGTTTGCGCAGGTGCCCGAAGCACGCGCCCGCGGCTACAAGCCCGGCCGCTTTTCGTTCAATGTCAAAGGCGGAAGATGCGAGGCATGTCAGGGTGACGGCATCATCAAGGTGGAGATGCATTTTCTGCCGGATGTCTATGTGCACTGCGAGTCATGTCAGGGCGCGCGCTACAATCGCGAAACACTGGATATCCGTTACAAGGGAAAAACGATTGCCGAAGTGCTGGACATGACGGTGGATGAGGCTGCTGAATTCTTCAGTCCCGTTTCGCCGATAAGGAACCGCCTGGAAACGCTGCGTCAGGTGGGACTTGGCTATATCCGGCTGGGCCAGTCGGCGACAACACTGTCCGGCGGCGAGGCCCAGCGTGTGAAACTGGCCAAGGAGCTGGCGCGTCGCGCAACGGGCGATACGCTTTATATTCTCGACGAACCTACTACGGGATTGCATTTCGATGATGTGGCCAAGCTGCTGGATGTGCTGCATGCGCTGGTCGAGCGCGGCAACACGGTGATCGTTATCGAGCACAATCTGGATGTGATCAAGACCGCCGACTGGGTCGTCGATATGGGGCCGGAAGGGGGTGACCGCGGTGGTGAAATCATCATCGCCGGCACGCCGGAAGATGTGGCGGCTTGCAAGAAGTCCTACACTGGCCAGTATCT
>JBHHXG010000140.1:0-2304 GCA_046756985.1 Mariprofundaceae bacterium
GCTGCTGAAGCCAAGGCTGCTGAAGAGGCAAAGGCTCCTACTGAAGAGCCAGCCGTAGAAGCTGCTGCCGAGGAGGCTGCAGCTGAGGAAGTAAGCGAAGAGGTTCCGGCTGCCGAAGAGTCTGCAGCTGAAGAGAAGCCTGCTGAAAAACCGGCGAAAAAGGCTGCTCCGAAGAAGGCTGGGGCAAAGAAAGAGGCTCCAAAGAAGAAGGCTGAAGCCAAGCCAGCCGAGGAAAAGAAGCCTGCAGCCAAAAAGAAGGCTCCTGCCAAGAAAGCTGCTGCTAAAAAAGATGAGGGAAAAGGCGACGCCTGATCGCCTCCTCGAAGTTGGTGTCATCAACGGGCCGCACGGCCTAAAGGGTGCGCTAACCATACATTCGCATACCCGGCCTGCCATCGGCATCGCCGGGTATTCTTTTTGGTATCTGGGAGAGGATGCCGAATCCACCAAATCCTATACAGTCAGACGCTGCTGGCAGCATGGCAAAGGCATGCTTGCCGAGCTGGATGGCATTAATGATCGTAATGCTACCGAGGCATTAAAGGGCATGCGCATTTTTATCACACAGGATGCTGTTGACGTGGCCCGGGATGAATATCTATGGGAAGAGCTGACAGGGTGCGCTGTTTTCACCGACACAGGCGAACTGCTCGGTGAGGTGGCCGCACTGGAGGAATACGGTGCGCAGGATATTCTGACGGTGCGCACGCCACCTAAGGCTAAAGCGCAAGGGGAGTGGATGCTGCCGTTTGTCGAAGATGTCATTGCGGATGTTGATCTGGAGCAAAGGCGCATCACGGTGCATCTGCCCGAAGGAATGGACGCATGTTTCACGCCCAGATTCTGACGCTGTTCCCGGAGTTCTTTGATGCGCCGCTGGCCTGCTCGATTCCGAAGCGGGCGATGGAAGCCGGGATTGCCAGTGTTGACTGTATCCAGATTCGTGATTTTGCGACTGACAGGCACCACACGGTAGATGACACCCCGTATGGCGGCGGGCCGGGCATGGTCATGAAACCGGAGCCTGTAGTGGCGGCGATCCGCCATGCACGTGAACGGCATCCGGACACCCATGTGGTGATGCTGACACCGTCCGGAGCCAGGTTCACGCAAGACAAGGCACTGGCGTTCACCAGAAAGCCCGGCATCACGCTGCTCTGCGGGCGTTATGAAGGTTTTGACGAACGCATTTGTGATTATGTTGATGAGGAAATATCGCTTGGCGATTATGTGCTCTCCGGCGGGGAGCCGGCGGCGATGTGTGTTCTCGATAGCGTGATTCGGCTGCTGCCCGGTGTGCTGGGCTCGCCTGAATCGGCGGTGCTCGATTCTTTTACCGAAGAAGGCATTCTCGACTGGCCGCACTACACGCGTCCGGAAGAGTTTGAGGGTAAAAAAGTGCCCGATGTGCTGCTTTCGGGCAATCATGCCGAGATTGAGAAATGGCGACGCGAGCAGGCGAAAACCCGGTCCCGCAAGCGCTGATCAAGCCCATGTTCTGATTTTATAGCATCCTTGACATGACCTCATAAACAGACTAGTCTGACTAGACGAATAAGGAGGTTATGATGGCACGGTGGCAATTACAGGATGCAAAAGCACGCTTTAGCGAACTGATCAAACATGCCCGCAAGCAGGGGCCGCAGCAGGTGACCGTCCGGGGCAAACCTTCCGCTGTTGTGATTTCGGTTGAAGAGTATGAGGCGATGAAGAAACAGCGCCCTGATTTCATTCATTTTATGCGCGCTTCTCCGCTTGCCGGAATGGAGCTGGATATCTCCCGCTCGGATTCGCCTGTCCGTGATGTTGATCTGTGAGCTATCTACTCGATACCAATGTACTTTCGGAACTGGTGCGGCCAAAGCCCAGCCCGGCGGTGCTGGCTTGGTTCAAGGGCGTGCCGGATGACAGTCTTTATATCAGCGTGCTGACGATTGGTGAGATTCGCAAGGGTGTTGAATCCATCGCTGCTGCCGCTCGCAAGGAGAAACTCCGTGTCTGGCTTGAGCACACATTGCCGGACTGGTTCCAGGAGCGGATGCTGAACATTGACGCACATGTTGCCGAGCGATGGGGGCGGTTGCTCGCCGAGGTGAACAGACCGGTTCCGGCTATTGACAGTCTGCTGGCCGCGACGGCCCTGCATCACGATTTGCGCATGGTCACCCGCAATGTGCAGGATTTTACCTTCCCCGATCTTGAGGTGATCAATCCGTGGGGGTAGAAAACCATTGCTGCGGCAACCATGTATCCATCGATGCTTTTGGAGGAGTGAGAGAATGCGCCAAACAAGACCTGACCCCG
>JBHHXG010000141.1:0-2222 GCA_046756985.1 Mariprofundaceae bacterium
TAGATCAGGAAGACAGGCAGCATCTTCTGTATCTTTGCATTGTGCCACTTTTTGGCGCTCCCGCCAGCACCCCGTCGAATCTTGGATATCTGACCTTTGGTATCGGTGGTGGCCTTGGAAAAACATTTCTTCCTTCCGGGAATACGGTTCCAGTTGTAGTTGAAACAAATGCGCCGTCCGGTGCGCCTCCAAGCGGGAAAGGGGTTGTCTACCAAGTTTCCGGAGGAACTGTTACAATTCATGTGTGGGATGGTACGCAGTGGGTCACAAAGTAAATGAGTCGAATTGCAAGGCAGATTTTAGAAGAAGCGACCGAGGCGACGCGAATAGACGAGGCTTCGGCAACAGTGACCTATATCGGAACGGCACAGATTGGAACGCTTGATTCAGATGCAAGGTGGAAGATTAAAAGAATGCAGAAAACAGGCAATGTTACGGCTATCCAGTGGGCTGACGGGAACGATTTTCCTGACAACGTGTGGAATAATCGGGCTTCTTTATCTTATTCGTAGGGTGACATCATGAACCGTGGCGAGATCAGGTCAATGGCTAGAACGTGGCTGAACGAAGCTACAGCCGGTTTCTTTAGCGACGCTGAGTTGAATAGTTTCATCAATGTTTCCAATCAGAAACTGAACCGGACAATCATCTCGTATGACCCGAACGTGTTTACCGTGAGTTCAACATTTTCGACGGTAGCAGGAACGAAGGCATACACGCTTCCCGCTGACTTCCAGAAAATGGTTCGCCTGGAAAGCTATCTGGCATCCGACCCGAATGACATAATAAAGCTGGACGAGATCACATTCCCAAGAATCGAGGGTGGGGGGATTTGGCCTGTATCCGAGAACGGCAAGCCAAGCCGCTATTTCATCCGAAGCAATCAGATGGAGTTTATCCCGATACCCGATGCGGTGTACACGCTCAGAATTTATTACGACAACGCCAAGCCGGATTTGAATCTGGACACCGATATTCCAGCGTCGCCAACAGATTTTCATTACCTAATCGCCATGCAGACCGCGATACTTGCGGTTCCAAAGAATCAAGGTGATTATGCCGATAATCTGGCGAGGATGTACTCGGAGGGGAAAGAAAGTTTAATGGAATCACTAATGGGCCGGGACGGGGATGACCCGGAAATGGTCGAGGAATATCTTGGGGGAATGTTTTGATGAGTGACAATCTTCATGCTGTAATTGGGCAATTATTTGTTGAAAACCTGAAACTCAGAGAACGAATCAATGCTCTGGTTCAGGAAGTTGAGGCCTTGAAGAGCAAAGATGGCGGAACTGACGACAGCGAATAGCACCTACTCCGCAGGGCCGATTGACACATATACGCCTGTGTCCGATGGCTCAACGGAAATACTTGCTCAACACGTTAATGGTGCGCTCTCGGCCATTATTGCCATTGAGGGCGACCTTGGGGCAGGGGCAAGCCTTAAACGCTCAAGAGCGTCGCTTGTGGAACGGCTGGATACGATTCTTGATGTGAACGGTGCTATCCAAAACGGCACGGCATTCCCTACATCACCAACCCCTGTCATGGGGCAGCTATTCAATCGAACAGATTTAAAGCAACTCTACATCTACGATTCTGCGTTGGCTCAATGGCAGAGGATTGACTCGACAAACGATCACGGAGCCTTGGGCGGTTTAGGCGATGACGACCATGCGATTTATGCGCTCGCCACGGGAGCAAGAGAATTTACCGGCAACGTGGATACCACCCAGAATTTTCGGTTTAAGTCCGGCACTGCGTTTCAGATGGCCCTGGATCACGCGGCTACGGCGGCGAGAACGATTACGTTCCCGGATGCGACGGGATCACTGGTTTTGTCCGGCTCTATTGTTGATGCGGATATTGGGGCAGGAGGTCTTACCAATGCTGCCATATCTGCTTCTGCGGCAATCGCAGACACGAAACTGGCAACGATTGCGACCGCCGGGAAGGTCTCCGAATCGGCGCTTCCAACGGCATTAGCTTACGAGGATGAAGCCAATGTTTTTACGGCAAATCAAAGAATCAACGCCGGGCTAGGAGTCAATATAGCCCCTCCCGCAACAGGGGATTTGGCGATTAGTGGTAGCATGACATCAGGGGCGATACCTTGGACTAGGCTTGTAAAATCTGGCCCGTTTTCAGGAAGCGAGTCAACACTGGGTGGAACACTTTTGATAAGTCTTGGTGCAGTAGCAGTTGGGGATTTGGTAGTTGTT
>JBHHXG010000142.1:0-2032 GCA_046756985.1 Mariprofundaceae bacterium
GCTCTTCCTCGGCGCGAAGATCCTCGCGATGCTATTGCTACGATTACAGGCGGTGATCTGGATTCCTTGCCAGACGGGGCACGCATTGGCACTTCAAGCTTACGCCGTATGGCTCAATTAAAAGCTAAATATCCAAGTTTTGAATTCATTTCTATTCGCGGCAATATCCAAACTCGCTTATCCAAGCTTGGTGAAGAAGTTGATGTGGTGATTCTAGCTGCAGCCGGTGTTTGTCGTATGGGTATGCAGGATAAGATGCATCAGTTTATGGATACTGGGTTGATGCTGCCTGCTGTCGCACAAGGTACTTTGGGCATACAGACGCGTAACGGTGATGACATGGTTAATGCTTTGGTTGACCAATTGAATGACCATGAGACTATAGTTTGTACCACAGCGGAGCGCGCATTCCTTGCTCGTTTGGAAGGTGGTTGTCAGGTTCCAATCGCTGCATTTGCTACTCTTGATGGAGACCAATTATTATTGAAGGGCTTGGTTGGGGATGTAGATGGCAGCGACGTTATTGCGCGTGAAGTACAAGGGCTAGCTTCGGACGCTGAACAAATGGGCATTACCTTAGCCGATGAGATTCTGGACGCTGGTGCTCGCCCTATTTTAGAAGAGTTATACGCCGCACAATAGAAACGCGCTGTTAGCCCTGGATAGGTAGTATTGCCATAGAACTGAACAACCCTCGACTACAAGTCGAGGGGTTCAGAGACTGTAAATCCAACTGTGTAAATGCTTAACTCAGCAGAAACTGAGAAAGGAGAGCATTTATGAGCAAGGAGAAGCAACAGCCTCAACTGGAGGCATTGGCCAGGGAACTGGCCAAACATATCAAGACCGAGAAGGATTTATCGAACCTGAGTCAAGAGCTGACCAAACTGACGGTTGAGACGGCCCTGGGGGCTGAGATGGAAGAACATCTTGGTTACGGCCGTCACGAGCGCAGCGAGTCAGAGAACAGCCGTAACGGCTATTCGCGCAAGCGACTGATTGGTGATCATGGGGAAGTGGATATTGATGTTCCGCGGGATCGTCAATCGAGTTTTGAACCTCAATTGGTGGAGAAAGGCCAGAGCCGCCTGACCCACTTTGACGATCAGATACTGGCCTTGTATGCCAAGGGCATGAGTACGCGGGATATCGTGGCATCTTTTGAAGAGATGTACGGCGCAAAAGTGTCGGCTGGTCTGATATCCAAAGTCACCGAGGCAGTGCTGGAGAAGGTCATTGCCTGGCAGAACCGGCCTTTGGACGAGCTTTATCCGATCGTCTACCTGGACTGCATCATGGCCAAGATCCGGCAGGACAAGCGGGTCATCAACAAGGCCATTTACATTGCCCTGGGCGTCAACATGGATGGTGAGAAGGAGGTACTGGGCCTGTGGCTGCAGGAGAATGAGGGCGCCAAGTTCTGGCTGTCAGTTCTGACTGAGCTGAAGGCACGCGGCGTGCAGGACATCTTCATTGCCTGCGTGGATGGTCTGACGGGCTTTCCGGATGCCATCAATGCCGTGTTTCCCCAGACGAAGGTGCAGCTGTGCATCGTCCACATGGTGCGCAATTCTCTACGTTTCGTTTCCTGGAAGGACAGGAAGAAGGTGGCCGCCGATCTGCGGAGAATCTATCAGTCGGTTAGTGTGGAGGAAGCCGAGAAGGAACTGGATGCCTTTGCCGATGGATGGGACGGCAAATATCCATCCATCAGCGTCATGTGGCGCCGGCACTGGCCGAATCTGATTACGCTCTTTGAGTATCCGGACGAGATCCGCAAGGTCATTTACACCACCAACGCCATCGAATCGTTGAACAGCGTGATTCGCAAGGCCATCAAAAACCGCAAGGTTTTCCCCAACGACAAGGCGGCCATGAAGGTGGTCTATCTGGCCATCGAGGCAGCTTCCAGAAAATGGACCATGCCCATCCGTGACTGGAAAGCCGCACTGAACCGCTTTATGATCGAGTTCCCGGACAGAATGCCGGAGAGAATCTGAGTGGGAATTTACACAAAAGGATTTACAGGCTC
>JBHHXG010000143.1:0-1931 GCA_046756985.1 Mariprofundaceae bacterium
CGGCATATTGGCAATCATCGAGGATTTTGGTGATGAGCTATACTGGTAGCTGCAATGTACTCTGAGGTTCACATCATCGGCGCTGCTTCCGGACGCGGGGAGAAGGATACGCGCTGTGCAGATGGTCCGTGCAAGCTACAGCAAATGGGGCTTACATCATGGCTGGGGGTGCATGGGGTGGTTGCCAGATGGGAGAAGACCTTCACGGCCGGTAGTGCACAGACTGATTTGGAAGCTGTAGCAGCATTATGTAAGCAGCTATCCAATGCCATTGCCAAATGCGTTTCTCTGCAGGAATGTTTTGCGGTCATTGGTGGTGACCACTCCTGCGCCATTGGGACATGGAGCGGTGCATACAGAGGGCTGGGCGGCGAAGCGCCGCTTGGCATGATCTGGATTGATGCCCATATGGACAGCCATCTACCGGACACCAGCCCAAGCGGCGCGATACATGGCATGCCCCTGGCGTGCCTGCTCGGATTCGGGCCCACCCGGCTTACGGGAATGACCCGCAATGGCCCGCCGCTACAACCGCAGCACGTTTGCCTGATCGGTGTACGCAGCTACGAGAATCAGGAGGCTGCCTTGCTTTCCAAGCTTGGTGTACAAACTTTTTTCATTGAAGATATTAACAAATTTGGCCTGGAAACCATTATGTCCAAGGCACTCGAAATTGCCTGCAGTGATACAGCAGGCTTTGGCGTTTCGATTGATCTGGACGCCATTGATCCGAAGGATGCTCCAGCAGTAGCAACACCGGCAGAAAACGGACTATCGGCAAAAGCGTTGCTGTCTTCACTACGCAGGATTTCCTCCCGGCAACAGCTGCTTGGCGTGGAAATCGCCGAATTCAATCCCTATCTTGATCGCAATGACTTGACGGCGGGCCTCATTCATCAGCTACTGGCTGCTATGCTAGGGCAGAAGGAATAAGACATGCATGCCTATATCGCTCTCGAAGAGCAGTATTGCGCCCACCATTATGCGCCGCTACCTGTTGCCCTCAGCCATGGGAAAGGTGTCTATGTCTGGGATGTAGAAGGCAACAGGTACCTTGACATGATGAGTGCTTATTCCGCCGTCAGTTTAGGCCATTGTCACCCACGCATCATGGATGCCATCTGCAAACAGGCCGGAAGACTTGGTGTGGTTTCCCGTGCTTATTACAATGACCGCCTTGGCTGCTTTCTTCAACGCGCATGCGCGTTGACCGGATATGAAATGGCGCTACCTATGAACTCTGGCTCGGAAGCGGTGGAAACAGCGTTGAAAGCGGCACGTAAATGGTCCTACAAGGTCAAGGGCGTGCCAGACGGCGAAGCGGAGATTATCGCCTGTACGGGCAATTTCCATGGGCGCACCATTGCCATCGTTGCAATGTCGTCGGAAGAACAATACCGCAATGGATTCGGTCCCTTTCCACCCGGCTTCAAATTGGTTCCCTTTGGAGAGGCTGAAGCACTTGCAAGCGCAATCACCCCGAACACAGCCGCCTTCATTGTCGAACCCATCCAGGGTGAGGGCGGCATTGTCCTGCCGCCTCGTGGCTATCTGGCCGAATGCGCCCGTATCTGCAAGGCAAACAATGTGCTGCTGATCTGCGATGAAATCCAGACCGGACTGGGCCGCACAGGTAAGTTACTGGCAAGTTGGCATGAGGATGTCAGACCAGACAGCGTGACGCTTGGCAAGGCGCTGGGTGGCGGCTTTCTGCCCGTCTCACTTTTCCTCAGCCGACGTGAGATCATGGATGTGTTCACGTCGGGCGACCATGGCAGCACCTTCGGCGGCAATCCACTCGCTTCGGCCGTGGGTCTAGAGGCCCTGAATGTGCTGGTGGAAGAGAATCTGATCGAGCGTTCGGCGGATCTCGGTGCATACATGCTTGAGAAACTCCGCAACATCGACAGCCCGCTGATCCGCGATGTGCG
>JBHHXG010000144.1:0-1832 GCA_046756985.1 Mariprofundaceae bacterium
TCAATGTTGCGTCAGGCATCGGTGGACCAAAGCTGATGCCGGAACAGGCTTCATAGTATGTCTTATATTCTTGATGCCCTGAAAAAGTCCGAGCAGCAAAGGGGCAGCCTTGCTGCTGCTGACCTGCATATTCCCCAAACAGCGCCTTCCCATCGGCGCACACTGAGTATATGGAGGCCTATTCTTATCGTGCTGTTGTTTGGCAATACCGCACTGTTGCTGTGGTGGATGCTACAAACGCCCACGCCTGTCCAGCAATTGCCCGCAGAGAAGCCTCCCCTGGCTGAGAAGCACGTCGCGGCCACTTCGGCCTTGCCTCCGGAGCTCCGTCCCACCGCGATACCGGAGTCGCTCCAAATCTCTCGAATAGAAACCATTCAGGCACAGCGGTTGCCGGATCAGCTGCCCGTTATTGAACCGGACAAGTCGGAACTGGATCATCTGAAAGTGCCTGCAGAACAATCATTGCCGACAGCAAATGCCGAAGCCGGGCCAACTGAATCCATAAGTGACCCCATCAGCAGACACGCGGAGCAGGCCATTCCAAACATTGATGCGTTGCCTACTTCCGTCCAGCAGCAATTGCCGCACATCACCATCGAAGGGCATATCTATGCCGAGAATCCATCCGCCCGTATGGTGATTATCAATGGCGGCATCCGGCGTGAAGGCCATGCCATCGCCAGCGGTTTCATACTTGAACAGATCACACCGGACGGCGTGATCCTCAACCATCAGGGAAGCATGTTTCAGATGAAAGTGTTTCAATCCTGGCCACTGTGATGCTCAAGCCTTTATTTAAATCGCTTTCGCCTGCTGCAAAACAGCCAGCACAGCCTCGGCCAATTTTTTATACCCGGCCCTATTGGGATGAATCGTATCTGATTTCAGATGGCGGTCGGCCAGGATGTCCGGCAGCGCCCCGGCTTCTATGGGGATACCAAACGCTTTGGCGATGTCCTGATAAAATCCGGCTGCCTGCATGAACACCCCGGGCCTTGGAACCGCAATCAACACGACCGCTACCCCTCTTTCTCTGGCCATGCGTATCATGCCTCGCAGGTTGTCGGCAGTTTTACCCATATCCTGATGACGCAGCATATCATTGCCGCCATGGCACAGAATCAACAGTTCCGGCTGTGTCTCATCAAGCCGTTCGGGCAGACGCTTCAGGCCATCGGCTGTCACCTCTCCCGGCACACCGGCATTGATGACTTTCAGACCAGTCAGGCTGGACAGCACTGCCGGATAGCTTTCTTCCGCCTCCGCGCCCGAGCCAAACGTGATGCTGTCGCCAAAGGCCAGGATGACCGCATCAGCGGACAGCCGGGGCAACGAGGGAGGCTGGCTGCAGCCCATGATTCCAAAGCAGCAAACCAGTAAAGTGACTACGACGTTTCGTCTGATGTGCATGGAATCTACTCTGATCCGCTTTCGCCGGGTCTGGCAAGTGCGTATAAAAGCCCTCAGAAGTAAGTATGAAAATCCGGTGGAGTCGCACGGTTGTTAAAGCTATGCTTCGCAGCCTTTCATGCGAGGTGTGAAATTCATGGATATTGATGTCGGAAAAGTCGCCAACCTTGCCCGCATAAGGCTGACAAAAGATGAAGCGACCGAACTGGGCCCGCAGCTCAATAACATCCTGGGCTACGTGGATTCGCTGCAAAAGCTTGATACCGCTGATGTGGCACCGACCGCGCATCCGCATGATGCGGCCATGCCGCTGCGTGCCGACATTGTATCAAACACGAATCGCCGTGATGCACTGCAGAAGCCCGCACCGGCAACCGAATCAGGTCTTTATGTTGTACCGAAGGTGATTGAATAGTGCC
>JBHHXG010000145.1:0-1827 GCA_046756985.1 Mariprofundaceae bacterium
CATGCCAAACGCGGCTGTGATGCGATGGATGAAATGGGCGTACTGCCGGATTTTTCCGGCGTGCTCTGCCATGATCACTGGAAGCCGTACTATCGTTACAATTGCTCGCATGCATTATGCAATGCCCACCACTTGCGTGAGCTGGAACGAGCATGGGAACAGGATGAGCAGCAGTGGGCAAAACAGATGCAAAAGCTGTTGTGTGAGATGAATGCGGCTGTGCTTGATGCCGGTGGCTGGCTGGAATCGGGCGCCGGTGAGGCATTCAGAAAGCGATACCGGCAACTGCTTTTGGATGCTGACGTTGAATGTCCACCGCCCGATGAGAGCAAGAGGGAAGGCAAGCGAGGCAGGCTCAAACGCTCCAAATCCAGAAACCTGCTGGAACGACTACGCAATTACGAAGATGATGTGTTGCGGTTTATGGAAATAGAAGCGGTTCCATTCACCAACAACCAGGCTGAGAACGATGTGAGAATGACCAAGGTGCATCAGAAAATATCAGGCTGCTTCCGCTCGGTTGATGGAGCCAAATGCTTTTGCCTGTGCAGAAGCTATATCGCTACCTGCCGGAAACAGGGGATATCGGCCAGCAATGCCCTGCGCTTGTTGTTTGACGGCGATAAGCCTGACTTTATGATGGGTGCTGAATAGTTACCCATGAATAACCATTAACATGAAACAGGTAACGCGCCATGCGCGTTAGAGAGCATTTCATCGGCCATTAAGAAGCGGCTCCTAGCCTGCGGCCCGTCCATTCCGAATTGATGGGGGTTTAAGCATGCAGCAGTCGATCAAAGTCTGGGATATCTTCGTACGCCTTTTTCACTGGTCGCTGGTGCTCTTCTTTATTCTGGCTTATCTGACCGGTGAAGGCGAACTCGAAAGCCTGCATGCATGGGCCGGTTATATCATTGGTGCTCTGATTGCACTACGATTCCTCTGGGGATTTGTCGGCACCAAACACGCCCGCTTTTCCGATTTCATCTACCGGCCTGCCGAAATTGTCGCCTATCTGAAAAGCCTGCTGAGCAGACGCCCGAAACATTATATCGGCCACAATCCGGCTGGCGGCGCCATGGTGGTCGTGATGCTGATTGTACTCGCACTGGTTACATGGACCGGCCTGGAAACGTATGCAGCTGAAGGCAAAGGCCCTCTGGCAAACAGTGCAATCTCACTGGAAATTCCGGCTGCTTATGCTGATGGCTGGGAACATGGAGAGAACAGAGAAGACGAATTCCGGGAAGAGGTGCACGAAGCCGCCGTCAACCTGATGCTGCTGCTGGTTTTCGCCCATCTGGTCGGCGTACTCGTGTCCAGTCTGCTACACAGGGAGAACCTGCCGCGCGCCATGATTACCGGACGCAAAACAGTTCAGAACAGGGAGCCTTAAGCATACTCCGGCTTGCCCGGAGGAGCTCTAACCGATCAGGGCCTGATACATTTCAGCAGACAACTGATCGAGACAGGCAAATATAATCAGTTGCGGCGCTTCATGCTGATCCTGAAAATCCATACATTCCCGCACAGCAATGCGTGTAGCCCGCTCCAGCGGATAGCCGTAAGCACCCGTGGAGATCGCGGGGAATGCAATCGAATCCAGCCCCTTGCTGTTCGCGATACTCAGGGCATTGCGGTAGCAGCCGGCCAGCAACTCCGGCTCTCCCATAATGCCGCCGCGCCAGACGGGCCCTACGGCATGAATCACATATTTTGCCGGCAGATGATAACCCTTTGTTATTTTCGCTTCGCCGGTATTACAGCCGCCCAGCCTTCTGCACTCGGCCAGCAGCTCCGGACCGGCAGCGCGATGGATTGCACCAT
>JBHHXG010000146.1:0-1825 GCA_046756985.1 Mariprofundaceae bacterium
TCGCATTGGCCGAATATCTGCCTGCGCAGCCTTCCCCGTTTATCAATGAGTATCAGTGTGGGTGTGCCCTGCATCTGGTAGGCGGTCATGGTTTTCGGTGCGCCACTGCCATTCGGCCGGTCAATGCCAATGGGGAATGTCAGCCGGTATTCATGTACGAAGGCCTTGAGCGCCGCCGGTGTCATCGCCTCGTGATGCTCAAACACCGTATGCAATCCGATGACGCTCACCTTGTCGTGATCAAAGGAGTCGTGAACACGTTGCGCCTGTGGCAGACCATGGGAGACGCAGCCGGGGCAGAGCATCTGGAAGGCATGCAGCACAACGACTTTACCCTCGAGCTTCTCCAGACTCAGGGCATCATCCGTATTCAGCCAGCCCTCCACCCGCCATGATGGCGCTGCTCCGGGTGAACTATTCGTGTTCAATGGATTCACACCGGTTTCGGGCATCCTTCCATCTGCAGGATGAAATAACCCTGTTCTGCAACCACTGAACGCACTTCTGCACTGGCTGATTGAGTGTGGCAGAAGCGGCACCGTTCCTGTGTGAGTTTGTCGCCATCTTCACCGATTGTTGTCAACCATGCACGGGCGGCGGCCAGCGCCCTGGCATCGTCGCGTTCGGCGATGAATACATCAAAATGTAATGTCCTGCCATCCTTTGACCGTGCGTATGTATCGTAAACGTGGATATTCATAGGTCCTCTTGGTTGTTGTTATGTTGCGCTATTATAGCTCGACTGGTCGCGGGAGGTGACCGCCGGAGATCCGGCCGGAGCTTGACTCCGGCCAGATATTTACACCGTCAGCCACTTATTCTACAAAGGTCGAGAATACGAAATCCCTGTTTTCCACCTGTGTATGGCAGGCGAAGCAGCCGTCTTTCGGATTATCAATCAGGGCCTTTTTGCCTGTTTCCGCGTCAAATGCCTGGAAACCCCAGCCGCCGGTGTCCCTGAAGTGGTGGCTGTTCTTGGTCATGACCACATATTTGAGGCGCTTGCCCTGCGTCATGATGCCGCCCTCATCGGCGATGTCGTGGAAAATGCCGACGATCTTGCTGCCGTTTGGATATGATTTCCCGGCCTTGTTGGCCTTCAGGGCCCTGGGGTTGGCATAGACCGAGAGAAAGCCGTACAGCGGGTTTTCCCTGTCGTGAATGACCGTGGAGCGGACATGGTCCCAACTCCTGTGATCCTTGGCGAGGCTCACTTCGCCCTTGCTGCTGGCTACCGCAATGGAGCCGAAGGCGACAGACGCGGCCAGTGCAATGATAAGCGTTCTTCCTTTCATTTGTATCCTCCTTTTGTTCTGTCGGATCGGGAAGGCAACAGATGGTTTTCACCTTCCCGATTTTTGATTTTCCAGTTAACCGCTTTTGACCTGCTCCATTGAAGCGCCAAAATTGATGTGAAACACCTGCCCGTTCAAAACGAGGGCTGGCACGGATTCCACGCCTGCGGCCTCTGCTTCACTGACTCTCTCCGGGCTGTCGCCGAAGTGGACGATTTCGACATCGTATTGGGCTTTATCGATGGCGCTTGCTACCGTCTGCTCTGCTGCGACACAGACCGGACATCCGGCGTGATAAAATACTGCTTTGCTCATGATTCAGACTCCCTGTTGGATGATGTATTTATCGGTACCCTGATGTGGAACATGGTGTTTCCTTCCTCATTAAGGTATCGAGTCGAAACTATACATCGCATCCGGGGGCTTGTCAAGTAAGTATCGATACGATACTATATGAACATGGATTCATCGCGGCTCTATGAACTTATTGATCAGATCGGCTTTCTGTTGCGTGCCGAACAGCGCAAGGC
>JBHHXG010000147.1:0-1815 GCA_046756985.1 Mariprofundaceae bacterium
TGTTTTGACTGGATTCCTGCTTGCGCAGGAATGACGGAAATTACGAAATCGAAAACAAAAATAACCATTCTTTAATTTTGAGATAGGTCATATATGTCCCGAGGGTGTCCCAAATCTAGTTGAAATTTGAAGTGGCTCGCAAACTCTGATTTGATGTTATTTGACATTAAATCAACAACCAGAGAGAGGAGCCACAGATGAAGAGCATCAAACAAAATAGAAATAAAAGCAAGCGATTGGGTGAGCCGGAAACGAGGGGACTGCCGTCCTTTTTAACCGAAGATATGGACACCAAAGTGGCCTTGATCCGGTCTTTGGTACCGTTGGGATTGATGGCGATCAATGACATGCTGCAGAGGGAAGTAGAAGAGCTGGCAGGCAACCGGTATCAACGAGACAGTGCGTGTGTGCGGCATGGGAGTAATCCGGGCTCGGTGAAGTTACATGGACAACGGCATGCGCTGAAGGTGCCGCGGGTGCGGACGCGGGCAGGCGAAGAAGTCGCGTTACAAGGGTGGACAGGCTTGAAGACACAATCTCCGGATGAAGGACTATTACGGCGGGTCTTGTATGGGCTGTCGAGCCGGGATTATGGGGAGGCGGCCGAGGCGTTACCGGGCGCTATCGGGCTGAGTAAATCGAGTGTCTCACGCCATGCCATCCAGGCCAGTGCGGCCCAGTTAAAGGCATTTCAGGAACGGGACTTGTCTGTCTATGAGTTGGTGGGCCTGTTTATCGACGGCAAGACCTTTGCAGAGGATAGCCTGGTGATCGCCCTGGGGGTGACGCTGGCCGGAGACAAAGTGCCGTTGGGGTTTGTGCAGACGGGGACGGAGAATGCGAAGACGCTGACGTCGTTTCTGGAAGAGCTGAAGGAGCGCGGGTTGCAGATTGACCGGGGGCTGTTAGTCATCATCGATGGGAGCAAGGGATTGGATAAAGCAGTGAAGCATGCCTTTGGGACCCACGCACTGGTACAACGTTGTCAATGGCATAAACGGGAGAACGTGGTGGCGTATTTGCCGGTATCCCGGCAGGCGGAGTGGCGCCGACGGTTGCAACGAGCCTATGAACAACCGACGTACCAGCAAGCCAAGTCGGCATTGAGGAAACTGCACAAGGAATTGACGTTAATGAACACCTCGGCGGCGGCCAGTCTGGAAGAAGGCCTGGAAGAGACCTTGACCTTACATCGTCTTGGTGTATTTACTGAACTGGGGATCAGTTTCAAGACCACGAATTGTATTGAATCATTGAACAGCCAGGTGGAGAAGTATTGTGGCAGAGTGACGCACTGGAAGAATTCATCGCAGAAACAGCGTTGGTTAGCCGCTGCCTTACTCGACATTGAACCACGGTTACGCAAGATAAAAGGCTATAAACATTTACCGAAATTGAGACTGGCCTTAATGAAAGAACTGAAGTTATTTGCTGCAGAGACAAAACAAGCGGCATAATGATCACGAGCCATGGAGAATATCAACTAAGAATGGGACATGATCTTAAAAGCCTCTATTAATACATACTGTGTATCCGGCCAGTCAGGCCAAGTGGAAGATGAATGGGATAATTCAAACTCCTGTTCCGGGCCGGATATCATTTTCCTTCCAGTTCCTGTAGTAACTGGACGATTCCACGGTGATTGGCAATAGCTAATGCAGTACGGCAAGTATTAACACTTTCCTGCAGTTTGCCGAGATTTCTGAGGGCCAAGGCCTTAACGTAATAGGGCGCTGCAATATTACTATCTATCGGGCCTTGGCGAAGTTTTGTGAGATTATTAAATTGCTCTATAGCCAGATCCGCAAGTTCAAT
>JBHHXG010000148.1:0-1798 GCA_046756985.1 Mariprofundaceae bacterium
GCATCAATCTGTTTCTGCTGGCCGGCAATCACATCGTTCAGCTCTTGCACCAGCCTGTCCTGAAACGATAACCTTGTTTCCAGCTCGATAATCCTTTCATCTAAACCCATTGCAATGGCTCCTCATGCATGGCCGAGGCCTGTTCCTTCAGCGACAGGATATGCTCTTCCCAGTAATTTTGCGTGTTGAACCAGGGGAAGGCGCGCTTGAAAGCGGGGTCTTCCCAGCGGCGGGCCAGCCATGCGGCATAATGCATCATGCGCAGCGTTCTAAGCGCTTCAATCAGGTTCAGTTCCAGGCTATTAAAATCATAAAAGCCGCTATAACCCTCCAGCAGATCGGCGAGCCTTGCCTGCATGTGCAGGCGGTTGCCGGAGATGAACATCCACAAATCCTGTATGGCTGGACCCATGCGTGCGTCATCGAGATCGACGATATGCGGGCCGTTATCGGTCCACAGGATATTGCCGGGATGGCAATCACCGTGCAGCCGGATGCAGGCCACATCACCAGCTTGCTTGAACAGCGCCTTGATTTCACCGAGCAGACCTTCGGTCAACCGCTGATAAGCGACCTCCAGTTCCAACGGTATAAAGCCGTTGTTTAGCAGATAGGCGAAGGAATCTTCGCCAAAGTGTTCGATGGACAGTGTTGGACGATGCGAGAAGCCTTTGACTGCGCCAAGGGCATGGATGCGGCCGAGAAAGCGGCCGAGCTGTTTCAGTTGTGTGGGGCTTTCCAGATCAGGGGCGCGTCCTCCCTTCTTCGGAAACAGGCCAAAGCGGTATGGGCCGTGGTGGAACAGCGAACGGCCCTGTTTATCCACAACAGGCGGCACGACCGGAATCTCAAGTTCGGCCAGTTCGAGCGTGAACTGATGTTCTTCAAGGATGGCTGCGTCTGTCCACCGGGCCGGGCGGTAGAACTTGGCGATGATGGGAGCATCATCTTCCAGCCCCACTTCATAAACACGGTTTTCGTAAGAATTCAGTGGATGCAGGATACCATCGGTGCGAAAGCCCGCAGCATCAATGGCATCGAGAATACGATGCGGATCAAGTGCATAGAAGGAGTCGCTATTCTGTTCTTCGTCAGGGGCCACGGCGCAACCCAAGCAGGTATTCGATATTGCCCTTGGGGCCGTGAACCGGTGATTCGGTCACGCCAAGGATTTCCGCGTCCGGTAGCGCTTTTGCCATATCGCATGCCTTGTCGATCGCTGACTGACGCGCAGCGGCATCACGCACCACGCCCTTGGTCAGCCATTTCGGCCCGACTTCAAACTGCGGTTTGATCAGCGCCACACACCATCCGCCCGCTTTCAGAAATGGCCATGAAGGCGGCAGCACCCGCGTGAGTGAGATGAATGAGGTGTCCATGACAAGCACATCCATTTTCTCCGGCACAAGCGTGTTGCTCAGGTCTTTCACATGCGTTTTTTCCAGATTGATGACCCGCGCATCGTGCTGCAAACGGTAGTGCAACTGGCCGTGGCCGACATCCACGGCATAAACTTTTGCGGCGCCACGCTGCAGCAGGCAGTCGGTGAAGCCGCCGGTTGAAGCACCGATATCGAGACAGATCGCTGTTGCCGGGTCGAGTGAGAAATGGTCCAGTGCCGCTTCAAGCTTCAGGCCGCCGCGGGAAACATATCTCAGCGTTTCGCGCACTTCGATGTCCACATCCTCGCGCACCTGATGGCCGGGTTTGTCGGCTTTCTGCCCGTTCACGTAGACCAGTCCAGCCATGATCAGGCGCTGTGCCTGACTGCCGCTTTCGGCCAGGCCGTGCAGGGTCA
>JBHHXG010000149.1:0-1756 GCA_046756985.1 Mariprofundaceae bacterium
CCGTGCCGTCACGCCTGATTGGCGAATCGTTGCGGGTGCGGATCTATGAGCGTCATCTGGAGCTGTTCCTCGGAAACGATAAAACATTTGAGTTGCAGAGGAGCTTCACCAAAGGCGGCAATAGCCGGGGGCGCAGCATTGATTTCCGCCATGTCATCGAATCACTGGTGAAAAAGCCACAGGCATTCCGTCACTCCGTGCTGCGTGATGATCTGTTGCCCAACGATCAGTTCCGCGCCATTTGGAGACGGGTGGATGCAGAATTGGAAGCGCGCTTTGCCTGCAAGTTTATCGTCAATGTGCTGTACATCGCTGCCAAAGGCGATTGCGTGCAGGAGCTTGGCGACTGGTTGCTGAAGCAGGAGAAACTGCCGCCATTGCACCTGATTCAGCAACGCTTTTACCCCACGCCATCATCACATGACCGGGTCAGCGGCAAGCAGCACGATGTCACCGATTATGATGCGCTGATCAGGAGCGGTCAGCCATGAGCGCCACAGCCGAACTGCCAACCCTGCTGCGCACGCTCCGTCTGCCGACGATAGGAAATATGTGGCAATCCCTGCTGGCGCAGGCGGAGGATGAGCAATGGAGCCACGCGCGCTATCTGAGCGTTCTGTGCGAGCATGAAGCCAATGAACGCGAAACCCGGCGCATCGCCCGCTTCACGCGGGAGTCGGGCTTACCGATCAGTAAAACCATCACCAGCTTTGAATTCCATGCTGAAGTGATCCCCTACAAAGCGCGCATTGAGGCACTGTCATCCACATGCGACTGGGTGGAGCGGGCGGACAATCTGCTGATCTTCGGCCCCAGCGGCGTGGGTAAAACACATCTGGCCGCCGCCATTGGGCATAGCCTCATTCAACAGGGCATTCGCGTCCGTCACTTCTCATCGGTTTCGCTGGTGCAAATGCTACAGCAGGCGCGCAATGAACTGCGTTTGGATGATGCGCTGCACAAACTGGATAAATACGCCGTGATTATCCTTGATGACATCGGTTACGTCCGCAAAAGCGAGGCGGAAACCCATGTCCTGTTTGAACTGATATCGTACCGCTACGAATCGGGCAGCATTATTGTGACATCAAATCAGCCGTTCTCCGGCTGGGATGGCATCTTTCCGGACAGCTCCATGACTGTCGCCGCCATCGACCGGCTCGTTCACCACAGCGTCATTCTCGACATCCAGGCAGGGAGCTTCCGCAAGCGCTACGCCGAATCACACAACAAATAATAATCTGAAAAAGGAGACAATAATGATACTTGCTTATGCTCTACCCAAAACCGGCCATCCTAATTGTCGCCGACCGGACAAAGTAATTGACGCCGGACATTCTCTGCAGGGTAGAATATTCCAGCTTTTAATATCCTGGTCACAATCGGTCGATTAAACTTGCCTGATTTTTCCAATGCGGTTTTCGATTTTTCGGCCAGAGCCTTCTGGCTCTCATCATGGTAAAAAATCGCGGTATAATATTGCGGGCCGCGATCAGCAAATTGCCCGTCAGCCTGAGTTGGGTCAATATTATGCCAGAAGGTTTCCAGCAGCTTCTCATAACTGACCACTGAGGGATCATAAACTATCCGCATCGCTTCATAGTGGCCTGTATCGCCCCTGCTTATCATCTCATAGGTCGGGTTTTCAACATGACCACCTGTATACCCCACTTCGGTTGAAACTACCCCTTTCAGGTTATCGAATGGCGGCTGCATACACCAGAAACACCCGCCAGCCAACGTGGCTCTTTCATGA
>JBHHXG010000150.1:0-1709 GCA_046756985.1 Mariprofundaceae bacterium
TTGCGCTCGGTGATGTCGCGAAAGAAGCCGGCCATAAGCTTCCTTCCATGTTGTTCTACGGGAGAGGCATTGATGTCGGCAAAAAACACGCTGCCGTCCTTTCGCTTGACGGGAACATTTTCAGCCAGCGTAATTTCACGTTGGGTCTGCTGTTCAAATTGCTCCAATACATGCTGCAGATCTTCAGGTGGATGAATATCCGCCACGGTGAGTTCCTTAAGCTCATCCGGACTGTATCCGAGCATCCGGCAGATCATATTGTTGCCGGCAACAAACCGTCTGGATTCAATATCCGCCAGTAGAATGCCATCCAGCGCATTGTCGAAAATCGCCTGCATAAGGGCTTCCGATCCTTCGATCGCTCGATTCACCTGCTTGCGCCCTATGGTCTTCCCGGATTTGGCAGACATTTACTTATCCTTCCCGGCCTTCAGACGGGTCAGTTCATCGCGCAGCTCCTTGATGCGGAACTCGCGCTGCACAGTCACCTTCTGGAAGCGCTCAAGCTCCTCGATTCTGTTGCGGAGCTCTTCCTCGGCCTTTTTGCGCTCGGTGATATCGCGGATAATGGATGTGAACGCCGGCGGCTCCGCCTCCTGAACCCGGGAAATACACAGCTCAACCGGAAAAGTGTGCCCATCGGCATGCATGGCGGTGATTTCGATGCATGTGCCGACGATGTGGGCTTCGCCGGTTTCCAGATAGCGCTTTAGCCCCTCGGTGTGCTTTTCACGCAGTTCGTCAGGGATCATCTTGTCGGCAAGCTCCTCTCCGACAACCTCGCTGCGCCTGTAGCCAAACATGGCTTCCGCGGCCGGGTTGAACTCCACGATCCTGCCTTCGCTGTTCATGGATACGATGCCATCCAGGGCTGATGCCACGATCGAGGCCTTGAAGGCCTCGCTTTCCTCCAATTGGGTCTTTGCCTGCTTTTTCTGCTTTTCATTCTCAATGGCAGTGAGCGCAAAGGAGACGTCGTCTGCCGCCTCATCCAGAATGGCGATCTCCTTGTCGTGAAAAAAACCTGAATCGCCGGCATACACGGACAGCACTCCGAAGGGTTTACCCTGCACCTGGATGGGAAAAGCGGCCGCGGACTGGCAACCATGCTGCAGCAGCGGCTCACGCCAGGCGGCCTCGCAACTGGTGTCCTGCAACACCATGCAATGGGCAGGCTCTCCCTCGGAGATGGCCTGCAACGCCATGGCGCAGGGGATGGTCGGGCCTATTCCTGCCTTTTCCACAGCCTTCAGACACGGCTTGTTGAAGGCGGTGTGGGCTGCCGGCTTAAGGCTGGATGTTTCTTCGTCTTGCAGGCCAACCCAGGCAAAGCGGAAGCCGCCAAGTTCCACGGCGGCATTGCAGATGCCTTCGAACATATCCTGAGGCTGATCGCGGCGCTGCACGTTCTGATTGACTTCGCTCAAAAACCTCAGCAACCGGTTCAGCCGGGCAGTATGCTCGGCCATCTGTTTCTGGCGGGTAAGAAAGATGTCGGCAACATAGCCGAAGCCGATGATCAGGACGATGATCAGCAGGCGCATCCACAGCTCGTTGGCATCATGGGGAAAGAAATTCTCGGCGAACGTCCCTTCACCCATCATATAGGTGTGCAGAACCGTTTCGATCAGCCAGTCCGCCACTGCCACACCTACAGCCCACCAGAGCAGATAGGGCTTCACTTTAATCACCTGTATTGGCATGCCTGT
>JBHHXG010000151.1:0-1697 GCA_046756985.1 Mariprofundaceae bacterium
TGATCGGCGAGCCTGCGGGAAATGCCCTCCACTTCACACAACCCTTCCTTGCTGGATTTTTTGACGCCTTCAATGCCGCCAAAATGTTTCAGCAGTGCCGCGCGCCTGGCTGGACCAATGCCTGCAATGCCATCGAGGGCTGAAGTGAACATGCTCTTTTTCTTGCGCTTGCGCATATAACTGCCGGCAAAACGGTGGGCCTCGTCGCGCACGCGGGCGATCAGCATCAGGGCGGGAGAGTGTCGTCCGGGTTTTAACGGCTTGCCGATTTCAAAGCAATCTTTCTTCCAACCGGGCCACAGGGTTTCTTCGCCCAGCTTGCGTGATTTTCCCTTGGCGACGCCAACAAGCCTTAAAGTACTCAGGCCGTGATCGGCGGCGGCTGTCATGGCGACATGTAACTGGCCGCGTCCGCCATCAATCAGCATCAAATCCGGTTCGGGAAGCACATCCTCATTGATGGCTCGAAAAAAGCGCGACAGCACATGTTGCATGGCGGCATAATCATCCCCGGCAGTGATACCTTCCAGTTTGTAGCGTCGGTAGTGATCCTTGTCCGCACCGTTCCAGTCGGCATAGACGATGGCGGCCACCATCTGCCTGCCGCCCAGATGTGCATTATCCACGGCGGCGATGCGTTGCGGTACCTCTTCCAGTCCGAATAGCTCAGCCAGCGCATCAAAAGCCGACTGCTGATTTGTCGCCGCCCGACTGCTGATAGTCTGTTCTCCGGATGCGCGTATCTGTTTCAGCCAGGCGGCTCGCGCGCCACGCCTGGGAATCAGGATTTGTGTGCGTGTTCCGGGCCGAATTAACCTTATAAGTTCCTTTAACTTATTAATATAACTATTTGTAATATCAAGTAATATGCAACTTGGTACTTGTTCATTCTGGTAACGCTCGGTCAGTAGTGATTGCAGGATTTCCAGATCATCCGCATCAATGGCCTGGTCCACTTTCACAGTGTGCGTACCGAGATCACGACCGGCACGCCGCACCCCAATCGAGGCAGTCACACCACCGGCATGGCGCAGAATGGCAATAGCATCAGCACTATCGGGCAGCGTACTGCTGTCTGTCCCTGCCAGAATAGTACGCAAGGCCCGAATGCGGTCACGAAGCAGGGCAGCCTGTTCAAAATTCATATTTTCGGAAGCGGTCTGCATGGTCTTCTCCCATGCCTTGAGCAATTGCTGGTCCTTGCCCTTCAGGAAGGTTCTGACTTCTTCTACCTGCTGCGCATATTCCTCGGGCGAGATGACATGGCAGCATGGCGCCGAGCAGCGACCAATCTGATGCTGCATGCAGGGACGTGAGCGATTGGCAAATACGGCATTCTCGCAATCACGAATGCGGAATATTTTCTGCATGATATGCAGCGTGGCGTGTACAGCGCTGGCGTTGGGAAAGGGGCCAAAATATTCACCGGGTTCATTGCGATTGCCGCGGTAGAGCTTCAGACGAGGGTAGCTCTCATCGGTCAGCAGAATGTAAGGGTAGGACTTCGCATCCTTGAGCAGCACGTTATAGCGCGGTTTCAACTGCTTGATCAGATTATGTTCAAGAATCAGTGCTTCCGCCTCGCTGGCGGTGACCGTCATGGCAATATCGTGAATCTTCAGCACCATCGCCTCGGTACGCGGCGATTCGGGCCTGCGCTGGAAGTAGCTTGAAACGCGCTTCTTCAGATTTCGCGC
>JBHHXG010000152.1:0-1630 GCA_046756985.1 Mariprofundaceae bacterium
CTTGCGAAGCATCCGGGAGATCAGACGAGCTACCGTGTCCGTCATCGCGCAATAACCCCTCAACATCAATATCATCAAGCTTCCCACTGGCTGCCAGATCAGCAAACCTGCTCAGTATATGCGCCGCAGCCTGGGCCTGTTCGCCCTCGATATGCCATTGACCTGGTTGTCCAAGTACGCGTACGCCGAAATGCTGCTCAATCCGGTGTAGAATGCGGTTTCCCCCTCCACAGATGGCCTGCAAAACGGATGGCTCAAGCTCTTCCAGGCTAAGATGAATACTCATCACGGAAAAAGGATGCAGTTAGCCGGCAAGCAGCACTTCTCCCCTGAGTGACTGCCCATAGGCCTCGGTGATGCGCACCGGCATGATCTGTTTCAGCTGTCGCGGCTGGCCGGAAAAATGCACGATTTTGAAGTCTGGCGTACGTCCCTGCATGTCGCCTTCATGGCGTCCCTTTTTCTCGACCAGCACGTCCAGCGTCTTGCCAAGCTGGCGCTCCAGCGCCTCCTTGCTGTGCTGACGTATCAGACTCAACAACTCCTGCAATCGCCCATCTTTCTCAGCTTCCGGCACATTATCATCAGACTTGGCAGCCGGCGTACCGGGGCGCGGCGAATACTTGAAACAGAATGCGGAATCAAAACCGACCTGACGAGCCAGATCGAGCGTGTCTTCGAAATCTTCAGCTGTTTCTCCCGGATAACCGACGATGAAATCCGACGATAATGCAAGATCAGGGCAATGTAACCGCAATTCTTCAATGATACGGAAATAATCATTCCGCGTATGACCTCGATGCATGGCCCTGAGCACCCGGTCCGAGCCAGACTGTACCGGCAAGTGAAGATAAGGCATCAGCTGAGGAATTTCGCCGAAAGCCACGGCGAGCTCCGTGCTCATCTCCATCGGATGGCTGGTGGTAAAACGAAGTCTTTTCAAGCCTTCGAGTTCAGCCACGGCATACAGCAGCATCGTAAAATCCCACTCTTCACCATCCGGGCCAATGCCGCGATAACCGTTGACGTTCTGACCGAGCAGGCTGATTTCGATGGCACCCGCATCCAACAGTTGCCGGCATTCGGCAAGAATATCCTTCACCGGCCTCGAAAGCTCCGGCCCGCGCGTATAGGGCACAACACAGAAGGTGCAAAACTTGTCGCAACCCTCCATGATGGTGACAAAGCCGGACACGCCCGTGGCCTCCGGCTTTGGCAAATGGTCGAATTTCTCGATTTCCGGCATGTCGGTTTCAGTGAGATTCACACGCTCGCGGCGAATCTGCTTCACCATGTCGGGCAGGCGGTGATAGGTCTGCGGCCCAAACACGATATCCACATAGGGCACACGCTTCTGAATGCGTTCGCCTTCCTGCTGGGCCACGCAGCCGCCAACGCCGATCACCATGTCCGGACGCCTATCCTTGAGCTTGCGATAGCGGCCCAGTTCGGAATAGACCTTTTCCTCGGCCTTCTCCCGCACCGAACACGTGTTCATCAGGATGACATCGGCATCTTCCGGCTCAGGCACCAGCCGCAGGCCATAGACCTCTTTCATCAGGTCGGCCATGCGCGCCGAATCGTATTCATTCATCTGGCAGCCGTAGGTTTTGATATACAGCGTATCGAG
>JBHHXG010000153.1:0-1552 GCA_046756985.1 Mariprofundaceae bacterium
GCTTTTTCGATTTCTGGGACCTGGATCACAAATGTGGCTTAATAGTTTGTCCGGCGGCGTCACCCCTCGGTATCAGGGATCAGCGACTCCAGTTGCTGGATCAATACCGGTATATCGTCGGCAACCGTACGATACAGCAATTCGTAATCAATCTGTCCGTATTCATGGGCGATGATATTGCGCTGACCGATGATGGCATGCCAGGCAATTTGCGGATGCTGTGCAATAAAGGAAGATGACACCTTACGCGCCGCCTCGCCTGCGATTTCCAGCCCGCGCTCGGTTGCCCGCATCAGCTTCAGATCATCAATGAATGCCTGATAACTGACACCGCTGTTCATATCGGCAATTTCCCTGGCCGCCTGCAACATGTCCCAGAGATACGCGGCATCGCGCTCTTCAGGCAGCATAGATTTCCTCCAGTTCGCGCATAATCGCCTTGCGCCGGAATGGATTCTGCAAAATGCTATCAGTGGCCACATCGGTCTTTCTGCCGAACAGTCGGGTCAATTCCTGTTGCATCGCCATCAGTCCGGACAGCGCCGGCGCATTTCCCGGCTCGAACTTTGCCAGGAGGTCAATGTCGCTTTCGGGTGTAAGCTCCCGGCGCGCCGCCGAGCCGAACAAGCCAAGGCTTTTGACATGATAGCGTCTGCATATCCTGGCAATCGCTCTGGCGTATTCCGGCGATTTAATACGATCTACTTCATCCATCTCAGTCTCCTTGAGGACCTCGGTGAGAACTTTGTCAGCCACATCCCGCTTCCGTGGAACCAACGCATAAACGAAATCGCAATCCAGCGCTACAGCCGCCTGGCGCATGCTGTTCAGGGTGGCGGCGCCATCTATTTCGGCTTTTTCCAGTGCCGATATTCTCTGTTTGCTGACATCCATCCGCTTGGCCAGTTGTGAACCGCTGATACCCAGAGTATCGCGAATCGCACGCAACCAGCCGAATGCTGGCCGGTGGATGGCTAACAGCGATTTTAATACCGTTAACCGTTGGGCAAGCTGTTGCCGTGCAATCGTTTTCGCATTCATGGCTTCTCCATTAGTCAACTTATATATTGACTATTATCGCCATTATGTCAACCTTTATATTGACTGCTGCGCCAAAAATTCAGTCGCTACAGGGATGGATGGCCTTTGGGGATGGATGCCTTGTTGAGATATCCGCTGACTTTCTTCTTCATCGCATAACCTCCCCACACCACGGCTATGATGATCCCGTACAGTTGCATGAGCTCAGCGATGTATTCCGGGTCTGTTCTCATGATATCAACAGAGATGCCCACAAAAACAATGGCACAGAGAATCAGATAAACCAGCGGCGCGGTTTTGACGTAATCGGTTGCCCGATGGCGGTCTGGATTCGAGCTGATCCAAGCCTTCACGACAAGATAGCCCAGGGCCAGCAGCACGTGGATCGCTTCGGGCAGGAATAATTCCATAAATGAAACCAGAAACATCGTCATGGGGGCCAGTGCCAGAGCCAACACGGTAAGCGCCAATGAACCTGCAATGAGAATCTTCATGGCCGGATTTTAGACCA
>JBHHXG010000154.1:0-1546 GCA_046756985.1 Mariprofundaceae bacterium
CGGAAGATTGTTCGAATTAAGTCAATGCATGGCGTTCTTCGTTACACGAGCCAAGAGAGCTGGCCCCGGAAAATTGGACAGTGTTATAAGTGGATTCCTTGCCTAATCTAAGCCGCCGGAGGCGGATCAAGAGAAGGAGCAAGGAATGAAGAGAACAAGAAGGAACCACGGAGCATCGTTCAAGGCGAAGGTAGCGCTGGCTGCATTGCGTGGCGACAAGACGCTGGCCGAGCTGTCTGCGATACACGATGTCCATCCGAATCAGATTGCTGATTGGAAGAAACAGCTTCTGGAAGGCGCGGATGAGGTGTTTTCCGGTCCGAAAAAGAAAGGCGACGACCCCGACATTCAGGCGATGCATGCGAAGATCGGTCAACTCACGCTGGAGAACGATTTTTTAGAACAAGCGCTCGGCAAAGCGGGACGACCGGGCGCAAAGCGATGATTGACCGCAATCATTCACTACCCGTGAGCAGGCAATGCCAGATACTGGCGCTGCCAAGGTCGACAGCCTACTACCAGCCGAAACCTGTATCGGAGACTGATCTGAAGCTCATGCGCCGGATCGATGAGTTGCACCTGGAGGCTCCCTGTGCCGGTAGCCGCATGCTGCGGGATCTGCTACGTCTGGAAGGCTTCAAGGTCGGTCGCAAGCGCATCAGCCGCCTGATGAAGCTGATGGGTATTCAGGCGCTCTACCGCAAGCCGAACACAAGCAGGAAGCATCCGGCTCATCCGATCTACCCTTATCTGCTGCGCAATCTGGAGATCACCCGGCCAAACCATGTCTGGGCGGCGGATATCACCTACATCCCGATGCGCAGGGGCTTTGTGTATCTGTTTGCTGTACTGGACTGGGCCAGTCGGCGTGTACTCTCTTGGCGGCTGTCCAACACAATGACCACCGACTTCTGCATTGAGGCGGTGGAGGAGGCTATCGCCCGCTTTGGTACGCCGGAGATATTCAATACCGACCAAGGCAGCCAGTTCACCAGTATGGAATTTACCGGCCTGCTCAAGCAGCACGGCATTGCGATCAGTATGGATGGCAAAGGTTGCTGGCGGGATAATGTGCTCGTCGAGCGCCTCTGGCGCAGCATCAAATATGAGGAGGTTTACCTGCATGCATACGATACCGTAACAGCGGCCAGGCAAGGACTGGATCGTTACATCCGCTTCTATAACCAGAGGCGGCCACACAGTGCGCTTGACGGCATGACGCCTGATACGTTCTACTACGAAAATCTGCCCGCGCTGCCTATGGCAGCCTGAGCAGAAACTGGCAAGAGTCCACTTAAGAAACCGGATTTACTGTCCAACCGAACGGGGCCACCTCTATATTTCAGGATAAATATTTTAAAGAGGTAAGTGAAAAGCATGGTCTGAAGCGTGGTGACAGGGTAAGCAGTCATGAGGGGGACGATACATATACTCCCCCATCACATGAACAAATTCAGAATTTGAAGAGGCGTACTCAAGCTGCAGACCTGTTAGCTGCTATTAAAACACCTCAAGCATTGAAAGATGCTCAGAAAGAAATTAAAGG
>JBHHXG010000155.1:0-1545 GCA_046756985.1 Mariprofundaceae bacterium
ATCAAGGGGAATAAAAAGAACGAAATCATAACCTTCATCAAAGGCGCGATTCCGAATAGCTGTTTCCTCGATTCTTGTCCAAGGGGTGTTCCCCCAGCCTTGAGACTGTAATCCCAACTGTGTAAATGCTTAACTCGGTAAAAACTGAGGAAGGAGCATTTATGAGCGAAGAGAAGAATCGGCCTGAGCTTGAGGCTTTGGCACGTGAGTTAGCCAAGAACATCAAGACGGAAGAAGATATTTCCAAACTGAGTCGTCAGCTGCTGAAGCTGACTGTTGAGACGGCCCTAGGTACTGAGATGGAAGAGCATCTCGGCTATGGTCGGCATGAACGCAGTGGTTCAGAGAACAGCCGCAATGGCTATTCGAGCAAGCGTCTGATTGGCGATCATGGCGAGGTGGACATTGAGGTTCCACGGGACCGTGAATCGGCGTTTGAGCCCCAGTTGGTTCAGAAGGGCCAGAGCAGACTGACGCAGTTTGATGATCAGATACTGGCGTTGTACGGCAAGGGGATGAGCACGCGGGATGTTGTGTCCGCTTTTGAAGAGATGTATGGCGCCAGGGTGTCCGCCGGTTTGATATCGAAAGTCACCGAGGCGGTGATGGAGAAGGTCATTGCCTGGCAGAACCGCCCGCTGGATGAGCTTTATCCGATTGTCTATCTGGACTGCATCATGGCCAAGGTTCAGCAGGACAAGCGTGTGACCAACAAGGCCATGTATGTGGCCCTGGGCATCAATCTTGATGGCGAGAAGGAAGTGCTTGGCCTGTGGTTACAGGAGAATGAGGGCGCCAGGTTCTGGCTATCCGTTCTCACCGAGCTGAAGACACGAGGCATCAAGGATATCTTTATTGCCTGCGTGGATGGCCTGACCGGTTTTCCCGAGGCCATCAATACGGTCTATCCCCAGACGAAGATTCAGCTGTGCATTGTGCATATGGTGCGCAACTCACTGAGATTCGTGCCTTGGAAAGATCGTAAATCGGTGGCCGGTGACCTGCGGAAAATATACCGCTCCATCAGCGTAGAGGATGCCGAGCAGGAACTTGAAGCCTTTGGCGGCAAGTGGGATGGGAAATACCCATCGATCAGCCAGATGTGGCACCGGCACTGGGCCAACCTGATCACGCTGTTCGAGTATCCAGATGATATCCGCAGGGCCATTTACACCACCAACGCCATTGAATCGCTGAACAGCGTGATACGTAAGGCGATCAAAAACCGCAAGGTGTTTCCGAACGACAAAGCTGCGATGAAGGTGGTCTACCTGGCCATACAGTCAGCTTCCAAAAAATGGACCATGCCCATCCGCAACTGGAAAGCCGCCTTGAACCGCTTTATGATCGAATTTCCGGATCGTATGCCGGAAACATTCTGAGTTGGTAATTTACACAGATGGTTTTACAGGCCCACTTTTTTTTGATAAATACATTGCCTGATCTGTCAGCTTAATCATCTCTTGTAAGTCATCGACATCTTCAGGGTAGACGCCAGCGCCAATACTTACTCCTACGCTGACAGGCCCGATATTTAGATGAATT
>JBHHXG010000156.1:0-1541 GCA_046756985.1 Mariprofundaceae bacterium
CCGGTTTTGTACATCGTGTTTATGCCGCTCTGTGCAGTGCACAGCGTGCCGGCACGCGGGGTACCAAGACGCGTGCTGATGTTTCCGGCGGTGGCAAGAAGCCATTCAAGCAGAAAGGTACCGGTCGCGCCCGTGCGGGCACAACACGTGCGACGCTATGGCGCCATGGCGGTATTCCGCACGGTTCGAAGCCGCATGACTATGATACACGCATTAACAAGAAAGAGCGCCGCCGCGCGCTGTGTCTGGTGCTGTCGGACTGCGTCCGTGACGGCAAACTGACGATTGTGAACAAAATCGAGATAAAAGAGGCCAAGACCAAGGCCTTTGTAAATATGCTGAACGCGTTTGAAACATCTTCGGGTCTGGTTGTGCTCGGTGAAGGCAATCACGAAGTGGAGCTGTCTGGCCGTAATATCCCGAATACGAAAGTCATTCTCGATGGGCAGCTGAATATCCATGACCTGCTCAAGAGTAAGCGCGTCATTCTGACAGAGGCAGCTGTGGACAGGATTGAGGAGCGTCTGGCATGAGTGCGAGCATTAATCATTTCAACACATTGTGCCGTCCGGTGGTTACTGAAAAAAGCTATGCGGGGACCGGTGATGCCAATCAGTATACCTTCCGTGTGGCGCGTGACGCGACCAAGCAGCAGGTCAAGGAAGCTGTTGAGGCGGTTTTTGAGGTCAACGTCGAGAAGGTGCAGGTGATCAATATGCCCGGCAAGCCCAAGCGCCGCGGCCAGCACATGGGGACGCGTTCCGGCTACCGCAAGGCGGTTGTGCGGCTGGCCGAGGGCCAAACTCTGGAAGTGGCGGAAGAGGCATAAACAATGGCACTGAAAGTTCTTAAACCTATGACCAATGGCGCTCGCGGCTATGTCGCGGTTGTTCATCCGGAACTCTACAAGGGTGCGCCTGAGAGTAGCTTAACCAGTGGCCTTTCCAAGAAAGGTGGCCGCAATGGCTATGGCCGAGTCACGGCCCGCCATCGCGGCGGTGGCCACAAGCGGTTGTATCGCAGGGTTGATTTCAGGCGTGACAATTTTGGTATTGAAGGCAAGGTTGCGCGCATCGAGTACGACCCGAACCGTACGGCACATATTGCCCTGGTCGTCTTCAGCAATGGTGACAAGCGCTACATTCTTGCGCCGCAGGGTATGCGCCCGGGGGATGCTGTCATGTCGGGTCCTGATGCAGAAATGCGCCCCGGCAATGCTCTGCCGCTGGCCAATATCCGTGTGGGCACGATGTTGCATAATGTCGAAATGAAGCCCGGCAAGGGCGGTCAGATGGCTCGCAGTGCCGGTGCCGGTATCCAGCTTATGGGTAAAGAAGGTGCCCGCGCCGTATTGAAACTGCCGTCCGGTGAATTCCGCCGTGTCGATATCCGTTGCATGGCCAGTGTCGGCGTCATGGGCAATGCCGATCATTCCAATCGCAAGGTTGGCAAGGCAGGGCGTGCGCGCTGGCTGGGTGTGCGCCCACATGTACGTGGCGTGGCGATGAACCCTGTAGACCATCCGCATGGTGGTGGTGAAG